>JAIPAN010000095.1 GCA_021740025.1 Sphingobacteriaceae bacterium | reverse complement strand
GATAAACGCTTTACGCTTTCGGAAAAAAGTAGGGAATTGGTACATGCATTGCCAAAACCACTGCGCATTACTATTTATTTAGATGGCGATTTGCCTTCGGGTTTTGTTCAACTAAAAACCGCGGCCCTCGATTTAACCAATGATTTGTCTGCGTATTCATCAGCAGGTATTCGGGTAGAGGTTATTAATCCCGGTGCAAATACGAGTACAGATTTGCTAAATGAATTGTATGCACTGGGTTTAGAGCCCACCAATCTGAGTGTAAAAACGGAAGAGGGCCTGAGTCAAAAAACAATTTTTCCTGGAGCTGTGCTCGAGTACGAAGGCCGAAAACTAGCTGTAAGATTTCTACAAACACAACAAGGGAAATCGCCCGAAGAAGCACTTAATAATTCTATCCAAAATTTAGAATACGCCTTTGTAAGCGCCATTAGTAAAATTTCTAGGGGCGATAAACCACGGGTGGGTTTTACCGAAGGGCATCAAGAATTGAGCGATGTGCAACTGAGCGATGCGATAAGCTCTTTGCAATCGGTTTATGAAGTTGGGAGGGTAGATTTAGTCCGTATTTCTTCCTCCAGTTTACAAAAATTGGCCGTTTTGGTGGTGCCTAAGCCTAATGCAGGCTTTACAGAAGCCGAAAAATTTAAACTCGATCAATACGTGATGCATGGCGGAAAAGTAATTTGGGCCATTGATCAGGTAAATGCCAATTTAGATAGTTTGAAAGGGGCAGGAGAGCAATTGGCTTTTGCCAAAAAACTCAATCTCGATGATTTATTATTTACCTATGGCATACGCATCAATTATCAGCTTATAGCCGATATGAATTGCGCCCAAATTCCCCTAAATGTGGGAAATATGGGAAATCAGGGTCAAATTGAGCTAGTTCCTTGGTTGTTTTTTCCGGTATTTGTACCGCTAAGTACGCATCCTTTGGTAAAAAATTTAGAGGGCATTCGGTCTGAATTTGCAAGTACCATAGATACCATTACAACAACGGGTGTGCGTAAAACCGTTTTATTAAGTTCATCTCCCTACAGCAAGTTGCTGGACGTTCCGAATCTTATTTCCTTGCAAATAGTAGAGCAAGAGCCCGATCCTACCGCTTTCCGTTCTGCACCGCAACCTGTTGCTGTATTGTTGGAGGGGCGTTTTAAATCGACCTTTAAAAATAGACCCACACCTACACAAATAGGAGATTCCGATAATCGCTTCGATCAATCACAGCCCACGCAAATGCTGGTGCTGTCTGATGGAGATGTATTTAAAAACCAAGTAGGAGCCGATGGATCACCCTACCCATTGGGTTACGATAGGTATAGCCAACAGCAATATGGCAACAAAGCACTCTTGTTAAATGCAGTAGATTATATGAGTGGCGATGGCGATTTGCTAAACTTAAGGTCAAAAGAGTTAAAAATGAGGTTGTTAGATAAGGCATTGGTAAAAGCCGACAAAACCTTTTGGCAGCTTATTAATGTAGTTTTGCCTTTGGTATTGTTAGCAATCTTCGGATTTTTTCAACATTGGTACCGCAAACGAAAGTATACCGTTTAAATTTTCTACTTTTGAATTAAATTAGCTTAAACGTATGAGATTTATTGTTTCTACCTCCACTCTCTTAAAACAATTGCAAGCCGTAAATGGTGCATCAAGCAGCAGTACAGTATTGCCTATTTTAGAGAATTTTTTATTCGAAATCAAAGACGGTTCTTTAACCATTTCGGCTACCGATTTGCAAACAAGCATGACTACTTCTTTGCCTGTAGAGTCAAAAGAAGATGGAAAAGTGGCCGTGCCGTCTAAAATTTTATTAGAAACTTTAAAAACACTTCCCGATCAACCGGTTGCATTTAGTGTAGATGCCCAAACCTTTTCTATTGAGATTAGTGCAGGAGATGGTAAATACAAATTGAGTGGCGAAAATGGGGAAGATTTCCCTAAAATCCCTACTGTAGAAAATGCCTCTTCGGTAAGTATGCCGGCATCGGTATTAGCCGAAGCTATTAATAAAACCATTTTTGCGGTTAGTAACGACGATTTACGTCCGGCAATGACGGGTGTGTTTTGCCAACTGAGCCCTCAAAATATAACCTTTGTAGCAACAGATGCACATAAATTAGTGCGTTACCGCCGAAACGATACCAAATCGGATGCTGCTGCATCTTTCATTTTACCTAAAAAGGCTTTAACCTTATTGAAAGCGTCTTTAGGTTCAGATGATTCTGCTGTAAGTTTAGAATACAATAGCACCAGCGCATTTTTCCGTTTTGGAAACATCAACCTAATTTGTCGTTTAATTGACGAGCGTTATCCAGATTACGAAGCGGTAATTCCTCAAAGCAACCCAAATAAATTAACCCTAGACCGAAGCCAATTCTTAAATAGCTTACGCCGTGTGGTTATTTTTGCCAATAAAACTACCCACCAAGTTCGTTTAAAAATAAACGGAAGTGAGTTAAACATTTCTTCAGAAGATGTAGATTTCTCTAATGAAGCACACGAGCGTTTAGGTTGCCAATATGAAGGCGAAGACATGGAAATTGGTTTTAACGCTAAATTTTTAATAGAAATGCTTGGTAACTTAGAGGGCGATGAGGTGACTCTAGAAATGAGTACACCTAACCGTGCCGGCCTGTTAATTCCGCAAACCAATAATGATACGGAGAACGTGTTGATGTTGGTAATGCCGGTAATGTTAAACAATTACGCCTAAGCGTTTCCTTTTCCTTGGAACTTTTACAGCAATTGCTTGATTTTATTTTGCACATAGACCAACATTTGGTGGCTATTGTGCAAACCTATCAAACGTGGACCTATTTGGTGCTATTCCTTATTATTTTTTCTGAAACTGGTTTTGTGGTTACACCATTTTTACCTGGCGATTCCTTGCTATTTGCCGCCGGTGCACTCTTAGCCAAAGGTGAAACGGGTTTAAGCTTGCCATTAATGGCCTTGATTTTGGCTATAGCAGCTATTTCAGGTAATACGCTTAATTATTATTTGGGCAGTTATTTTGGTAGTAAAGTGTTTAAGCCTGAGAATAAAATTTTGAAACTAGAGTACTACCAAAAAACCCAAGATTTTTTTAGTAAGCATGGTGCTAAAGCCGTAATATTTAGTCGGTTTTTACCCATTTTTAGAACGGTGGCGCCATTTGTTGCTGGGGTGGGGCATATGCCAATTGGAAAGTATATGCTTTACAATATAGTAGGTGGTTTGAGTTGGATTGTAAGCTTTTTAGCCCTAGGTTATTTCTTCGGTAATTTACCCTTTGTAAAACAAAATTTTAGTTTGGTAGTACTCTCTATAATCGCAGTATCGGTATTGCCGGCCATTTTTGCTGCTTTAAAATCTGCTAAAAAGTAATTTTTATTCCCCACGGCCTTTCATGGTCCCTTTCTTAAATTCTGCTTCTTCTTTTTGCGTACGTTTTTTCTCCGCTTCATCAGGCTCTATCCGAACCAAATTTTTAAGGGTAGGTTGCCCAGCATCAACCCAAGCCGAATACCAAAAACTGCCAACATCTAGAATGGAGGAACGCATTTGTCGCTCTACCATGCCTTTTAAAGCCTCGTGATACGCTCGGGCGTATGCTTCCGAGTAATTACGCTCCACCTTACCATTGCGTTGGCTAAAGCCATATTTACGGTCTTTTGGGAATTCCCGGTTTAGTCGAGCTTCAATAAGCAAAACAGAATCTTTATAACTGTTTGCGGTTTGTACAATTTCCCAAGCTTTGTTCAGCGGATGTTCAATGTATTGGGCCTTGCCCACAATAAAATCGTATTCGGTAGAAAATAATTCCGGTAACCTGCTTTCCCAAAAACCATGAATACCCACTTGATTACTCTGCTGCCCATTGTAGTTTTCGGTGGTGTGTAGGGGTACATGTGCATCACCCACATAATGGCCTAAATCGGCCGAATAATGCAATATTTTTAAGGAATCACGATCTTTAAAAGCCTTTACCAAGGCGTAATAATTGCGTTCAATAACCCAGGGCACCATGCCATAGGCTTCCAAACTATCTTTGCCAAATTTGGCAACGGCATCTGCCCATTTTTTGGGTATGGTATCAAAGGGGTGGAGGCCATAATGATCTGCATCTAAATAATGTCGTGGCGCCTCTAAAGAATCGGCGTAGCGGCGTTTATCGGGATCAACGGCATGTTCGCTAAGGTAATCTATTTGTTTTTTATAAAATCCAATCATACCTTTTGGTAGCGTAAATACGGCCAAACGATTTATTTTTTGATGAGCAAAAAAGCCCCAGGAGCTGGAAATCTCTAGTATTAGGAATAAAATAACTGCGTAAAGAGTGCGTTTTAGGGTCTTCATGTTAATTTAATTTGAATAATTTTTCAATCGGTTTGTATTTTTGAAAGTAGCACGCTATATTTGCAGTCCTTAAAAAAGAACAGCTAAACGTATATAAATGGCAAATCATAAATCGTCCATCAAAAGAATCAGAGCTAACGCAGCAAAGCGTTTGCGTAATCGCTATCAAGCTAAAACCACTAGAAATGCGATTAAAAAATTACGTGATACCACGTCAAAAAAAGAGGCAAGCCCACTTTTGACCAAAGTAATTTCTATGCTTGATCGTTTAGCAAAGAAAAATGTAATCCACAAAAACAAAGCCGCTAACAACAAGTCTAAATTGACTAAATACGTTAACGGCCTTAAATAGATTTTGTTATATTTTATTTAAAAAAGAGTATTGGCCTAAGTCAATACTCTTTTTTGTTTTGAAACGTTTTGGTTGGCATGAGTTCGTCCTACGAATCGCAAAATATTTCTATTAAGCAGTGGAACGAGGAAGATCGGCCCAGAGAAAAGCTGATGCTGCAGGGGCGAAGAAGCCTAACCGATGCCGAATTGATTGCCATTTTAATTGGTTCGGGTAATAAAAACGAAACCGCTGTAGAGTTAAGCAAACGAATATTAAGTGCCCAGTCTAATAATCTCAATCACTTAGCTAAATTATCGGTACAAGAATTATCGGCGTTTAAGGGTATCGGCGAAGCCAAAGCCATTAGCATTATAGCCGCTTTAGAATTGGGACGTAGACGAAAAGAGGAAGCGGAAGAACAAAAGTCTAAAATTGGTCATAGTAAAGATGCTTTCTACATATTGGGCCCATATTTTGCCGATTTAAATCACGAGGAATTTTGGATTATTTTGCTCAATAGAGCCAATACTGTGCTTTCAAAACATCTCATTAGCAAAGGGGGCCAGGCCGGTACCATTGCCGATCCGAAAATTATTTTTCAAACGGCTATTTCGCACCATGCGGCATCGCTTATTTTGGCGCACAATCATCCCTCTGGTAATGCAGCGCCCAGCCAAGCCGATAAAGACCTCACCCAGAAGCTCATTTCGGCAGCTCGTTTGCTCGATTTGAGCATTTTAGATCACCTCATTTTTGCCAATCGGGCATATTTTAGTTTTGCCGACG
>JAIPAN010000094.1 GCA_021740025.1 Sphingobacteriaceae bacterium | reverse complement strand
TTTTCTGCAAAAATATGCGGTATGCGTTGATCATCGAATTGTACAGTTACTTCTCCCTTAAGACCGGCTAAAGAGAGGGTGTTTTCGGTAGCTGTATTTTTGGATTCGGCGTTTTTCCAAAATCCTTGAAAAGGATCAAGGAATTTTCCTAAGGGCGGTACCGCTCCCCATTTGTGGTTTAAACTCCATGTAAGTGCAATGGCAAGTACTGCAGTAAATAGAAATTTGAACATCTTCATACGTATTGGCTCGTTTTAAGTGTATTTGTATTTGATAGATTAAAAGTAAGTAATTTTTAGCTAATCATTTTTTTCTGTGTAAGACTCTCTAAATCGCTTTTTGTGAATTAATAATATCAAATTCTGCTCACAATGCAGATGAAATTGCATAAAAAAATATTTGTTATGTATAAAATTAGTATTAAGTTTATACTTGATTTAAAGAAATCAAACCAAATTATAACTTAAAATTAATCACTATGCGTAAAATTTTTACACAGTTTGCAGGTGCATTCATTATGCTCCTGTTATCGGTTTCAACCTTAATGGCACAAAGCGTAACCATTAGTGGTACTGTTACCGACAAATCAAGCAAAGAAGCTCTACCGGGAGTTTCTGTTACCGTTAAAGGTAAAACTATTGGTGCTTCTACTAATGGTTCCGGTAAATTCAGTTTTATTACTACACAAAACACTCCATTTACAGTAGTAGTTTCTTATTTAGGCTACAAAACAGTAGAAGCTACTGTGAGTAATGCTTCTACTAGCTTAAGCATTGAATTAGAGGCGCAATCTATTCTTGGTCAAGAAGTAGTTGTGGCTGCATCTCGTACTCCAGAGAAAATTTTGGAATCGCCAGTATCTATTGAGCGTGTAAGTGCTGCTGCTATTAAAGAGAGCGGTAACAACTCGTTTTACGATGCTTTGGCTAATCTTAAAGGGGTAGAAAGTAGCTCACAATCGTTAACCTTCCGTTCCATCAATACCCGTGGTTTTAACTCAAACGGTAACGTTCGTGTGAATCAAATTACCGACGGTATGGATACACAAGCTCCAGGCCTGAACTTCTCGGTTGGTAACATTATTGGTTTATCAGAATTAGATGTAGAAAGCGTGGAATTATTGCCAGGTGCTTCTTCTGCATTATATGGTTCTGGTGGTACAAATGGTACCATGTTGATGAACTCTAAAAATCCCTTTACCTACCCAGGCTTAAGCGTACAGTTAAAAACTGGTGGTAACCATTTTGACGATCCAAGTAGACCTACCACCGCAGCTTTGCATGATTATGCTGTTCGTTATGCGGTTAAAACTACCAACAACCGTTTTGCTTTTAAAACCAGTACTTCATTCCTTTCTGGGCAAGATTGGTCAACAAGTGATTACAGCAACTTTGATAGAACCACCCAAACCGCCAAAGCGGGTACACGTGCAAGCGATGCAGGTTATGATGGTGTAAACACCTATGGTGATGAAACCTTGATACCTTCATTAAAATCAATTGCTGCAAACTATTATACCCCGGTTAATCAATTTGTAGCTGGGTATACCGCTGCAATGGGAGTTGCTCCAACCCAAGCCCAGATTGTTGGATGGATTGGTACAATACCGGCTTTAAATGCCTTGGGTGCTTCCAACGTTTATGGCATCTACGCTGCACAAAACTTATATCCAACTAATAATCTTACTCGTACGGGGTATAAGGAAAGTGATTTAGTAGATTACAATACCAAATCGGTTAAAAGTTTAAACTCTATTCACTACAAATTGAGTAGTACAGTAGAAGCTAGTTTGGCTGCAAGCTGGGGTTCGGGTACTACGGTTTATACCGGTTCTGAGCGTTATTCTATTAAAAATTTCAAATTGTCTCAGTACAAAGCAGAGATTAAGGGTAACGACTTCTATTTAAGAGCCTATACCACTCGTGAAAACTCGGGCGATTCTTACAATGCAACGGCTTTGGCATCCTATTTAAATGAATATTACAGCCCATCTGCAAGTACCTGGGTGCCTACTTATTTAGGCGCCTTTACTGGTAATATCTTGGCCAATGGTGGTAATGTTGATGCTGCCAATGCAGCAGCTCGTACAGCAGCTGATGCCAACCGATACCAACCAGGTACACCTATGTTTAATTATGTAAAAGACATTATTACTTCTAAAACTATTGGTTCTGCAGGGGGTGGTGCAAAATTTGCAGATAAATCTTTTGTAAACCAATACGAAGGTATGTACAACTTTACCAATGCGCTTAAAGGTGCAGTAGAAGTACAAGTTGGTGGTATGTACAGACAATATACCTTAAAATCTAACGGTACTATTTTCGACGATTTAACTAAAAAATTAAACATTGAAGAATATGGAGGTTTTATTCAATTGGGTAAAAAATTCTTGGATGATAAATTGAAAATTTCGGCTGCTACGCGTTACGATAAGAGCCAAAATTTTAAAGGCCAATTCACGCCACGTGTAAGTGGTGTATATACTGTTGCGCCTAATAACAACATCCGTGTATCGTACCAAACAGGTTTCCGTATTCCAACTACACAAAACCAATACATCAGCTTAAACACAGGTTCAACTGTTTTATTAGGTGGAATTGCAAGTTTATTAGATGCCAAAGGTTTACGTAGCGGTATTGGCCAAGGCTATACTCGTAATAGTGTGGTAGCTGGTGCGCCTGTTAAATATAACTTTAGTTCTGAGTTAAAACCTGAAAAATCTCAATCGGTTGAATTGGGTTACAAAGGCTTAATTTTGCCAAATCTATTGGTTGATGTATATGGCTACAGCACCAAGTACAAAGATTTTATTGCTGGTTTGAGTTTATTAAGAGCTGAAGATGCAGCGGGAGTTCCTACCGGTGCGGTGCCAACCACATCCAGCAAATCGTACTCTACAGTGGTAAATAACCCAGATCAGGTAAGTGCTTACGGTTTCGGTATTGGTGCAGATTATTTAATAAACGATTTCAAATTAAGCGCCAACTTCTCTAGCGATAGATTGCAAGAAACCGCTTCTGATTTGCAAAGTGAATTTAACACACCTGAGTACCGTTACAATGTTGGAGTTTCTAACGCCAACTTGTACAAAAATATAGGTGCTAGTGTATCGTACAGATACCAAGGGGCATACACTTGGCAATCATCATTCATTGCTGGTAAAGTAGATGCTTTCGGTACTATGGATGCGCAGGTAAACTTCCGTTTCCCAGCTCAGAAATTAACCATGAAATTTGGTGGATCTAACATCTTAAACAAATACTACAGAACTAACTTTGGTAACCCAATGGTTGGTGCAGTGTATTATGTATCCTTCACTTTCGATCAGTTGATGAGAAAATAATAAGACCTCGGTCTTTAGAGAAAGCCCTCCGAATTTCGGAGGGCTTTTTTTATGCCTACTATTTTCAGGAATTGTTCCGCATAAAATTTAGTAGGTAGTCAATAAAATTTAAGCCAAAAAAAAACCCCTGCCAAGCGGCAGGGGTTTTTAAAAGGCTAATGCTAATTAGCTTAAACTGGTAGCGTATTGTGCTAAATCAACCAATTTGTTAGAGTAGCCCCATTCGTTATCGTACCAGGAAACAACTTTTACGAAGTTATCATTTAAAGAGATGCCGGCTTTGGCATCAAAAATAGAGGTACGAGCATCGCCCAAGAAATCTTGAGAAACTACTTCATCTTCGGTATAGCCTAAAATGCCTTTCAACTCTCCATTGGCAGCAGCTTTCATTGCCGCTTTAATGGTATCGTACGAAGCAGGTTTGCCTAAACGTACCGTTAAATCTACTACCGATACGTCGGCTACCGGTACCCGGAACGACATACCTGTTAATTTTCCTTTCAATTCTGGAATAACCAAAGCAACCGCTTTAGCCGCACCCGTAGATGAAGGAATGATATTTTGGTACGCCCCACGGCCACCACGCCAATCTTTAGCAGATGGACCGTCTACCGTTTTTTGAGTAGCGGTAACGGCGTGTATGGTACTCATTAAGCCTTCTAAAATACCAAACTCATCATTTAATACTTTAGCAATAGGCGCCAAGCAATTGGTGGTACAAGAAGCGTTAGAAATTATTTTCTGTTCGGCTGTAAGCGATTTGTGGTTTACACCCATCACAAAAGTTGGGGTATCGTCTTTAGCAGGTGCAGAAATAACTACTTTTTTAGCACCGGCAGTAATGTGTTTTTGTGCATCGGCTTGGGTTAAAAACAATCCGGTACATTCCAATACCACATCGGTGCCTAATTCACCCCATTTCAATTGCTCTGGGTCACGTTCCGCAGTTACACGTACGGTTTTGCCGTTAATAACCAATTGTCCGTTTACAACAGTTACTTCGCCTTTAAAAGGCCCGTGGGTAGAGTCGTATTTTAATAAATAAGCAATATAATCTACATCCATTAAATCGTTAATACCCACAATTTCGATGTCATTACGTTCGGCGGCAACGCGGCACGCTAAGCGTCCAATGCGTCCAAATCCGTTAATTCCAATTTTCATTTTTACTGATTTTTATATGGTGATTGTATTCGTTGATAGTCAAAATTAAGAACTGCAAAGTTATTAATTTTAGCGAATTTTTATGTTGTAAAATTCATGCTTAAATTATCAACATTCTTTTTCTTGCTGCACGAATAAATCTATCTTTATACAAAAACATACCGCCTATTTTGGAAGCCCTGTTGCCAACATTTGAGTCCGTTTTCTCTATCGATTGTGTCATTTTTGGCTTCGATCGTGGTGAGTTGAAAGTTTTGCTTATTGAGCGAAACGAAGAACCTTTTAAAGACAGCTTTGCCTTGCCTGGTTATATAGCAGAACAAGATGAAAGTATTGATGCTGCTGCTCAGCGTATTTTGTATGAATTAACTGGTTTGCGTGATATCTTCATGGAGCAGTTTCATACATTTGGTGACGTTAATCGGCATCCGCAAGGCAGGGTAATTACCGTTGCTTATTTTGCCATGCTCCGTATAAATGGTAAAAAAGAATTAAAGCCCATAAGTAGTTTTGCAAAAAATGCTTTTTGGCATCCGGTAAATAAATTGCCCCAATTGGCATTTGACCACAGCACTATTTTTGAACGGGCTTTACTTAAAATAAAAAGAAAGATTACCTACCAGCCTATTGCTTTTGAGTTGTTGCCCGAAAAATTTACGCTTACGCAGCTACAAACTTTGTACGAGGCCGTGCTAAACAAAAAATTGGATAAGCGGAATTTTAGAAAAAAAATGCTCAATTACGGCATACTAAAAGAGCTTGGCGAAAAACAGAAAGGTGTATCGTTTAGAGCCGCTAATTTATACAAGTTTGATAAGCGTACATACGCCAAATTATTTAAAAACGAATTGTCGTTTTAATCCTTTAAACCCCTTTACATACAATGCCCGATTTTTCCCATCTACACGTTCATACCCAATTTTCTTTGCTCGATGGGGCGGCAGATATTACCCGTTTATTTAAAAAAGCTGAAGCCGACGGTATGAAAGCCATGGCCATTACCGATCATGGAAACATGTTTGGGGTTTTCAAATTTGTGGC
>JAIPAN010000093.1 GCA_021740025.1 Sphingobacteriaceae bacterium | reverse complement strand
ATGAAAAAAACTTCGAGACTACATTGGCAGCGGGTAAACGCATAAAATACCGAGTAATTCAGCAAGATTCGGTCTTACTTTTAGATGAGGCTATACATTTAATAGCGTCTGAATTGTGGCGCAACCAACGTGTAAAGGTAACGCTTAAGGTTCCTCAAAATTCTCGGTTGGTTATTCAAGCCGATTTAAATGAATACCTGGAGCATTACAATTTATACGATTGTATCCCAACCAATGCACAAAATTACCAAGCCGATGGTAGCGGAGCACCAAGCACCTGGTTGATGGACAAAGAAGGGCTTACCTGTACCACCGACTCCACACTTTTAAAAAAATAACCTAAAGCCACGCCAAAAAGCGTGGCTTTTTTTATCGCACTTGGGTAGCAAGCCTGCAATTTGTATATTGGTACCCAATGATGCCAATTGAAGAACTGTACGAGATTTATTTAAAACACCCGGTTATTTGTACCGATACCCGAAAAATAACGCCGGGCTGTTTGTTTTTCGCCCTAAAAGGTGAACATTTTGATGGCAATACCTTTGCCGAAAAAGCAGTAGAATTGGGTGCCGCTTACGCCATAATTGATACCAAAACCAACGGAAATGAGCGTTTAATTTTAACGGATAACGTTTTAGCCACCCTACAAAACCTAGCTACCCACCACCGCAAGCACTTACACATTCCGGTAATTGGTATTACCGGAAGCAACGGTAAAACCACTACCAAAGAGTTGTTGTATGCGGTGCTGAGTCAGCATTATTGCACTTTTGCCACTCCTGGTAATTTAAACAACCACATTGGTGTTCCTCTTAGCATTCTATCTATAGGCCCCGAAGTAAAAATAGCCATCATAGAAATGGGCGCCAACCATCAACAAGAAATTAGCCAACTTTGCCGCATTGCGCAACCCACCCACGGCCTAATTACCAATATTGGCAAAGCCCACCTAGAGGGTTTTGGTGGATTAGAGGGCGTAAGAAAAGGCAAGGGTGAGCTTTACGCTTATTTAGCCGAAACGGATGGCGTGGTGTTTGTAAGTCATACTAATTTCGAGTTAAACGCACTTTGCAGAAAGTATCCGCTTACTAAATTGGTTTTTTATGGTGCCGGTATGGATAATTTTATTTCCGGAAATAGCACCACCGAAGTTCCGTTTTTAAGCGTTGCTTGGAAACGTGAACGCTTAGAGTTTGACGATTTAAAACACGAAGTAAGCACCAACTTAACCGGAAGTTACAATGTAGAAAATGTATTGGCAGCCATTTGCGTGGGCGCATTTTTTGACTTGCGCACCGAAGAAATAAATGCTGGAATTAGCGGATATATTCCAAAAAATAACCGCTCCCAGCTTACAAAAACAGAAAAAAACACGCTTATTTGCGATTACTACAATGCCAACCCCAGTAGCATGCTAGGCGCTTTAGAGAATTTAGAGAAACTGCCGGGAGCAAATAAGGTGCTTATTTTAGGAGATATGTTTGAATTGGGGGCTGAATCTCCAGCAGAGCACGCCGCGATTATAGAAAGGGCCTTAGCCATTCCGGCTAGCAGATACATCTTTATTGGTATTGATTTCTTCGATCAACAGAAAACAAGTAAGGCCGAGTTTTACAAAACCGTTGCAGATGCCGAAGAGGCTTTACGCAAGCACCCAATTGAAAATAGTACCGTATTATTAAAAGGTTCTAGGGGAATGGAATTAGAGAAATTGTTGAGTTTATTGTAACCTTAAGGCTGTTTTTCTACCCGTAATCCAATATCGCTAACCTCTTTAAGGGGGTTATCCCGCATGTTTTGTTCTAGCTCAAACACATACGTTCCCGGATGAGGAAAGTGATGGTTTTTAAACAAAACCAATTGGTGGCTTCGTAAATTTCCAGAGCCGGTACCCAACCACTCCCCATCTAAATTGGCCAAGGTATATTCTTTTCTCCAAACCGTTTGCGTTTTATTGGGATTGCCTTGTTTAATGCGGATAAAAATATTGGAATAGGCATACTCTTCAGTATGACGTAAGTTTATAAAAAGAGTATACGCCGCGGCTGTATCTACAATGGGTACCTTTATTTTAATGGGATTTACGTAGGTCCACCTTGCCTTATTTATAGGCTGATTTTCATCTACCAATACATTCGGGTTTTGACACGCAACCACCGATAAAAGCATCCCCAAGCAAAAGATAAAAAGAATACGTTTCATTACCTACTCTGGTTTTGGGGTATTGGTATTAGACCTGCGTGGTGGGCGCCTACGATTGTTATTGGTTCGCGGAGCAAGGCCAGGGGCCGGTGTACCCGGTGCAACTTGCTGTGGAGCACCACCATTGGTGTTTTTAGGGCGGTTGTTGCGGCGGTTTTTGTTATTACGTCCCTTGTTCCGATTGTCTAAACGGGTTAAACTATCTTGCCCAACTACATTTTCGTAATCAAAGGTTTTTACTGGTGTTTTCTCCGCCAACTCTACCGCACTATCGTTTAAATCGTCTGGTTTTTCGCCGTTTTTATTCAATTCTTTTATTTCTCTAACCCTAGCAGCGTGTAACGGAATCCAATCTTCGTTATCGGGGTAGCTGTACCACATCAATTTTTTAAAAATATCTGTTTTCTGAAGTCGGGCTAAACCCTTTCCAGTTTCTAGTTTATCTACATTATTGGGGATGTCTTTTAGGGCATCCATGTAAGTATCCAACTCGTAATTGAGGCAACATTTCAGCTTGCCACACTGCCCTGCTAGTTTTAACGTATTTAAAGAAAGATTTTGATAACGGGCCGCTGCCGTAGAAACCGTTTTAAAATCGGTAAGCCAAGTAGAGCAGCATAACTCCCGTCCGCAAGAACCAATGCCTCCTAAGCGGCTAGCTTCTTGGCGCATACCAATTTGGCGCATTTCAATACGAACGCGGAATTTTTCGGCCATGCGTTTAATCAATTCTCTAAAGTCAACCCGACCTTCGGCGGTATAGTAAAACGTGGCTTTGGTTTTATCGCCCTGATAATCTACATCGCTCAATTTCATAGCCAAACCCAATTCTTTGGCCAATACACGAGCTTTGTGCATGGTTTCGAATTCGGCCTCTTTGGCCATTTTCCACTTTTCTACATCAGCTTCGGTAGCCTTGCGGATAATTTTTTTGATTACCTCTTCGGTTTTCACATTGCGTTTTTTCAATTGCATGCGCACCAATTCGCCGGTTAGCGATACATGGCCTACATCAAAACCACTCGATCCGGTTTCAACGGTTACCAATTCGCCAGGCTCTAAATAGAGGTTATCGGTATTTATAAAAAAATCTTTCCGTGAACCCTTAAACTTGATTTCGAGAATATCAAAGGGTTTATAATTGCTAGGCATATCCATATGGGAAAGCCAATCGTATACATCTAATTTGCTGCAGCCATTGGTAAGGCAAGCACCATTGCTTTTACAACCGGCTGGGGCACAGCCTCCAGAAGAACAACTTCCACATCCCATAATTAAATCCCTATATATTGAATCCCCTCGGGGAGTGTATTAAACCTTAATATCTTAACGAATTGTAAAGATACATCTAAAAATAAAATTTTTGGGTTTGCATTCCGCGAAAGATGATAGTGTGCTTTCTCTAATTCCGAAATAACCGCTTCGGCTTTGGGCAAACTCAATACTTTTTCGGAGAAATTAACAGCTACCAAATACTCATTTTCTGGCAAACGAATAAGCTCTTTGGCACCAGAAAGGTACACCATGCATTCACGTAAAAAATGAATGCCGTAACGTAAAAATGCTTTTTGGTTCTCTCTTCCCGATTTAGAAATTTGTTCTACAAAATCCAATATGCTGGGCCCCTTGTCGGCAAAAGTCATGCGCAACCAATCGGTAAAGAGTGCAAAATTGTCGCTCTCCACTTCATTTATTAAATCTAGGGCTGCTTGCACATTCCCCTCACTTAAAAAAGCCAATTGTTTTGCCCGTTCGGGCGCCACAGAAAGACTCAATAAATGGCGCTCCACCTCGGTATCGCTAAGGGCTGGTATTTTAACCAATTGCGTTCGCGATAAAATGGTGCTTAATATGTGTTCCTGCTGCTCGGCCACTAAAATAAAAAGGGTTTTGTGCGGAGGTTCTTCTATAAGTTTTAAGAGGGTGTTACCGGCTTTGTCTAAATACTCGGGTAACCACATAACTAATACTTTATATTCAGCCTCAAAAGGTTTTAAACTGAGTTTTTGAATAATTTGATGGCACTCGGCAATATTAATATTGGCTTGTTTGTTTTCGGCATCTAAGCTGTTTCGCCAAGCATCTAAACCCAAATACGGGTTTTGTAAAAAGGCTTCCCGCCATTCAGAAATAAAGGTTTGTGCGGTATCTTCTTTGTGCTTGGCAAAAAAGGGGTACGAAAAATGTAAGTCGGGGTGTATCAATTTTTCGTACTTGCGACAAGAACTGCATTCGCCACAACTATCGTTTGCACCCTTATTTTCGCAAGAAATAAACTGTGCATAAGCCAGCGCCAAAGCTAAACTTCCCGAACCTTCGGGCCCCAAAAATAGCTGCGCATGGCTCACCCTACCCTGTTGAACACTTTTTATTAAGCGTTTTTTAAGTTCTTCTTGACCGATGATGGCACGAAACTGCATGGTGCAAAATACCAAAAATTTCGGCTTCTCACACATAATCGCAACCTTTGTGCATGTCACGCATTATGGCTTTTGATTATGGTACCAAACGAATTGGTATAGCGGTTACCGATCCTTTGCAATTAATTGCCACCGGATTGGATACCGTTCATCCGCAGGATATTCTGGCTTTTTTAAGCAAGTACCTGCAAACCGAAGCCGTAGAATGCTTTGTAGTAGGTGAACCCAAACGTATGGATGGATCGGCCTCTCAAGTAGAGCCACACATCAAGGGCTTCATTGGTTTGCTAAAGAAAAACTTTCCCAACATTCCGGCAGAACGCATGGACGAACGCTTTACCTCTAAAATGGCAAGCGCTTCTATTGCGCAGAGCGGCTTAAACAAACAAGATCGACAGAACAAAGAGCGGATAGATATTGTTTCGGCCACCATCATCTTGCAATCCTACTTAGAGAAAAAAGCCCAAGGCTTTTAAAAAAGCGCTTTTTCAAAATCCGTACCTTTGTAGCATGGATATTATTTCTGCAACCCTACAATCTTATTTAGAGAAATTAAGCGCACCTGAAAGCGACTTACTGAAAAAGATTAATAGAGAAACCCATTTGCAGGTATTAATGCCTCGTATGTTATCTGGCCACTACCAAGGCCGGGCGTTGAGCCTGTTGAGCAAGCTACTAAAACCACAATATATACTAGAAATTGGCACCTTTACGGGTTATGCTACCCTTTGCTTGGCCGAAGGCTTAGCTGAAGGTGGTGAATTACATACCGTAGATTGCAACCTAGAATTAGAAGATCGAGTACGTGGATACTTTAACGAATCGGAGTGGGCCAAGCAGATTTTTTACCACCTAGCCAAAGCGGAGGAGTTTTTATCAGGCTGGACCAAACCCATTGACTTGGTTTTTATTGATGCCGATAAAAAAAATAACGCAC
>JAIPAN010000092.1 GCA_021740025.1 Sphingobacteriaceae bacterium | reverse complement strand
ATTGGCCTTAGGCGAACTGTTATTGCCTGAAGATAAAAGTAATGTAGCTGGCGAAGATGATGTGCTCCCCGATCTGTTGCTATTTTTAGTAGTTGTAGGACAGTTATTGGCTTTAACAAGTTTAATTTATGGGGTTTATACACAAGTAATAAGTGGCTACTGGATTTTGTTGGCGGCCCTTTCTACCGGTACTGCTACTGGCTCCATGGGTATTATTGCTGCTCACGAACTCATTCATCGTAAAGAAAAATTTTGGAATTTTCTAGGTCGCTTTCTGCTGTTTACGGTACTAAACCCCTATTTCTATGTTCACCATTTACGCATTCATCATAAATCGGTAGGTACTGCTGCCGATCCGGTTAGTGCCCTTAAAGGCGAAACGGTGTATGCTTTTGCTTTTCGGTCTATTTCTGGGCAATTGCAACAGTCGTTAGCCCTCGAAAAAAATAGATGTGAAAAAGCGGGCCGATGGGGTTATGGTTTACACAACTATGTAGTAGCTGTGTATGCAGGAGGTTTTTTACTCCTCGGTGCCTTAACCTATTTTTTGGGTATTTGGGTGGCCGCAGCTTATTTGTTGCAAGCTACTGTGGCAAACCTTTTGTTAGAATACACCAATTATATTGAGCATTATGGCTTACGCCGAAACGAAAAAGAACGGGTAAATGAGCTACATTCTTGGCAAAGTGATAAGGTGGTTAGCCGTTATTTTTTAATTGATTTAAGTCGCCACTCCGATCATCATTTTCATGCGGCCAAGCCTTTTAATACCTTGGTTTCTTATGAAAACAGCCCCGTATTGCCAGGTGGTTATGCCAGTATGTTTTTACCGGCCTTGTTTCCACCGCTTTGGTTTAGCTTGGTTGATAAGCGTATTCCTAAAATAAGTTAGCCTGCCCAATACCAGTCATCTTGGTTTCGTGTTTCAGTAACCATTCTTTGCGCCATAGCGCTCCGGCGTAGCCCACTAAATCTCCTTTACTGCCAATTACCCGGTGGCAGGGTATAGCAATTAAGAGTTTATTTTTTCCGTTGGTAGCGGCAATTGCCCGAATGGCCAAGGGGTTTTGTAATTTTTTTGCCAAGTCGGTATAGCTAATGGGATGGCCGGGTTTAATCTGCTGGAGTTCTTGCCAAACCCCTTGCTGAAAAAGGCTTCCATCTTGTTGCATGGGGAATGTAAAGGTGCTCAGTTTACCCTCAAAATAAGCCGAAAGTTCAATTTTAGCCCATTCGGTTAATTCGCTCGGATTTTGCTCAGCCTCTTTTTCTGTAAATTGAATACTCCGAACAAACGTTTCATCTGCTTCTATGAGCAAAATGCCAATGGGGCTATGCAACGTTGACTTATACATGATGATTGAAATTACACATTTTACTGCTAGTAGCTAGGTAAATTAAAATTATCTTTGTGCCATGAGCTTGATGCACCAAGTGAAATCTCTATTAGCTAAAGAACTCATTTTAGAATGGCGTTCACGGTATGCTTTAAATGGCATAGTATTGTATGTAGTGTCTACCATTTTTGTGTGTTATTTATCTTTTAAAGGAGGTATACAAGGTCCAACCTGGAATGTATTGTTTTGGATTATTCTCTTGTTTGCCTCCATTAATGCCATGGTAAAGAGTTTTGTACAAGAGCCAGTCGGCCGACACTTGTATTTATATACCTTGGCATCCCCGCAAGCCATTATTCTCTCAAAGATTATATACAACTGTTTGCTCATGCTGCTGTTGTCAACCTTGGCGCTATTTTTTTACCAAATTGTATTTTCAAACCAGGTTCAAGACCTCTTGTTCTATTTTTTGGCGGTGCTTCTAGGTAGTATTAGTTTTGCCAGTGTATTTACTCTGATTTCGGGTATTGCAGCGAAAGCGAACAGCCCAGGCAGTTTAATGGCTGTACTCAGTTTTCCGGTTATTATTCCTTTACTCATTTTACTTATTAAATTTTCTAAAAATGCTATGGATGGTTTAGATAGGGCTGTGAGTTACGATGAGATAGTGATTTTGCTTAGTTTGAATGTACTAGTTATTGCATCCTCTTTGGTTTTGTTTCCTTACCTTTGGCGTGATTAACCTCCCTATATGACTAAAAATTGGTGGAAAATTTTGGCGGCTGTACTCCTGGTGTATTCCTTTATTACTGGCTTAATATTACCGGTCCCTAGATTGCCCATTTTGCACGAAACCATTCGTAACCTCTATTTTCATGTGCCAATGTGGTTTACCATGATATTTCTTTACCTTCTTTCGGTAATAAATAGCATCAAGTACTTAGCATCTGCCGATGAAAAGCACGATTTTATGGCCGTTGAAACTGTTAATACCGGTATTTTATTTGGATTTTTAGGATTAGGTACCGGGATGATTTGGGCAAATTTCACCTGGGGAGCTCCTTGGCCCAACGATCCTAAATTAAATGGTTCCGCCATATCTACCCTAATGTATTTAGCCTATATCGTATTGCGTAGTTCTATCGATGAATCGCAGAAAAGAGCTAAAATCTCTGCTATCTATAATGTATTTGCTTTTCCTGTTATGGTTGTGCTGTTATTTATACTACCACGTATGACCGACTCCTTACATCCGGGAAACGGAGGTAACCCAGGCTTTAACTCGTACGATTTGGATAGCAATATGCGTTTAGTATTTTATCCGGCGGTTATTGGGTGGATTTTGCTAGGTGTTTGGATAAGCAATATTCGCTACCGCATCCGTTTTATACAAAATAAATTCTAGTAGTTATGATGAAAAAAATAAGTGTATTTACCCTGCTTACTGCAAGCTCATTATCGGTTTTGGCCAAATCGCAGTCTGTTGAAATGGCTGATGGTTTAAGAGGTTCGGGTATGATTTATGTAGTAGTAAGTGTAATGTCGGTTATTTTAGCCGGAGTTTTAATTTTTTTATTTTCTATAGATAAGAAATTAACCAAACTAGAAAAAAACTGCAACGAATGATAATAGGCCTCGTTTTGTTAATTTTTAGCAAATGTGTATGCCATACACTAACAATTTTTTATTTGCAAGATTGATATTTTTTCACTCAACTTTGCATCGAACTAATCAGTAAATTAATACAAACAGAATATGTCAACAAAATCAGGACAAGCCTCAGAAGAACTAACTTTTTTCGGAGACGTATGCCAATTCTTTGATCATGCGGCACAGTTTACCAATCACCCTGCTGGTTTATTAGATCAAATTAAATCATGTAATAGTGTGTATCGTTTCCGTTTTCCTATAAGAAAAGGCGATGGGTTAGAAGTGATAGATGCTTGGCGTGTAGAGCATTCTCATCACAAATCGCCCACCAAAGGCGGTATTCGTTACAGCGAAATGGTAAACGAAGATGAAGTAATGGCTTTAGCTGCTTTAATGACTTACAAATGTGCCATTGTCAACGTACCATTTGGTGGTGCAAAAGGTGGTATTAAAATCAACCCAAAAAATTATTCACTAGCCGAATTAGAAAATATAACCAGACGTTATACTGTAGAATTAGCTAAGAAAAATTTTATTGGCCCCGGTATTGACGTTCCTGCACCCGATTACGGATCGGGAGAACGTGAAATGAGCTGGATAGCTGATACCTACCAAACAATGAACCCAGGTCAACTAGATGCCCTAGGTTGTGTTACCGGTAAACCCCTTGCCTTACATGGAATTGCTGGTCGTAAGGAGGCAACCGGACGTGGTGTAGCCATCGCAGTTCGGGAATGTGTATCGGTTGCGGAAGACATGATAGCCTTAGGCTTAACTCCAGGCCTCGACGGTAAACGCGTAATTGTACAGGGCTTAGGAAATGTGGGTTACCATTCTGCTAAATTTTTAGCTGAGTTTGGAGCCATTATAGTGGGTATTTGCGAATACGAAGGGGCTATTTACAACGAAAATGGCCTAAATCTAGACGAGGTATTTAACCACCGTAAAGCAAGTGGTTCTATATTAGGATTTAACGGTGCTCAGAAAGAGTTTAAAAAATCGCTCGAAGGATTAGAACAACCTTGTGATATTTTAGTTCCTGCTGCATTAGAAAATCAAATTACAGAAGAAAATGTAGTGCGTATTCATGCAAAAATTATTGCTGAAGGTGCCAATGGTCCAACCACCCCAGGTGCAGAGGAAATGTTTGTAAAGCAAGGTGGTATCATTATTCCCGATATGTATTGCAATGCAGGCGGTGTAACGGTGTCGTATTTCGAATGGTTGAAAAACCTTTCGCATGTAGCCTTTGGCAGAATGGATAAACGATACGAGGAAACAGCCAATGAAAACATTGTGAATATGATAGAAACTACAACAGGTGTTAAATTAAGTCCAGAGCAGCGTAGTGTTATTGTAAAAGGCGCTTCAGAATTAGAGTTGGTTAATTCTGGTTTAGAAGATACTATGATTCGTTCATACCACGAGATTAGGGATGTAAAAATGGCAAATCCGAATATTAAAACCCTACGCATAGCGGCCTTTGTGAACGCTATCGATAAAATAGCCGTATCGTACTCTAATATGGGTGTTTGGCCATAAATAAAATCAACTCTGTTCAAAAAGGGAAGCCGGTTATGGCCTCCCTTTTTTTGTGTATAAATTGGGTAAAATTCTCGAATTTAAAGAAATACTTATTCGTTTTCTCCCTCGGATAATCCTTACTTTTGTACTATAATTTTTATCCAAATTATACTTTGCAGTATGAAAAAAAGTGCCATTCTTTTAATTGGTATTATTGCCGTTGCCATTGGTGTAATTATTTCAACCTATGCCGATTCTAGTACCTATGGAAGTTTTGTTGATGCAAAAGATTCCGCAGCTGAATTGCATGTGGTTGGTCGCTTAGATTTAGCTAAGGAGATGGTTTACAATCCAAAAAAAGATGCCAACTATTTTTCATTTTATGTGAAGGATAATAAGGGTACCGAATGTAAAATTGTTTTTACGGGTACCAAACCTCAAGATTTTGAGCGTTCAGAGCAAATTGTTTTAACGGGTAAAATGGTAGGAAAGGAGTTTCATGCTTCTAAAATTTTAATGAAATGTCCTTCCAAATACAATAAAGATCAAGTAGAAGTACAATCTACTGCACAACAAATTTAAATATGGATACTGTTTTTATAGGCGAACACCTATGGCCGGGAAAATTGGGTCAGTTTTTTGTTGTATTATCTTTTGCTGCTGCACTCTTAGCCACGCTTAGTTATTATTTCGAAACCATAAAAGATAAGCCCGATGGCTCGTGGTTAAAAATTGCCCGTTCGGCCTATTTTGTGAATTTAATGGCTGTTATTGGCATTGGTACTTGCCTATTTTATATAATTTATAATCATCTTTTCGAATACCACTATGCTTGGGCGCACTCTTCAAAATCTTTGCCCGTTTATTACATTATTTCTAGTTTCTGGGAAGGGCAAGAGGGTAGTTTTTGGCTCTGGTCTTTCTGGCAAACCGTTTTAGGTTTTGTGTTAGTTTTTAGAGCAAAAACCTGGGAGCCACCCGTAATGGCGGTGGTCATGTTATCGCAAACATTCTTGGCTTCCATGTTGTTAGGTGTCGAGATTTTAGGCATCC
>JAIPAN010000091.1 GCA_021740025.1 Sphingobacteriaceae bacterium | reverse complement strand
AGGGCCTAGTTTGCCGCTAAAATTGTTTACACCAGCATAAAATGTAGTAATATTATTTCCTGCTTCGGTATAGGTTGCACTTTGTCCTGGTAAATTAAAGGCAATAGGCAAGGCATCAGTTGCATTTTTATACCAAAATATGGTACCTCCACTACTTCCTGATAGGGTGTATGAACTTGCATTCTCACATTTTGTTACAAGTAAATTGCTTGCAGCTGGCGGGGTGCTCGTGGTAACGGTACTACTAAGTACATTATTTAGAGCATTTAAATCGCCTGTTAGCGTGGTTTCTGTTTCTATGGTATAGGTAGTACCACTTGTTAAGTTAAATCCACCTGTTGTTGTAATGTTTACATCCATCCCAGGGTCAATACTACCCGAATAGCTGCCCGTTAGGGTAGATAGTAACGTTGTTCCATCGTATATGCGTGCAGTTAGGCCAATGCCACTTACTGCGCTACTGCCGAAATTTTTAACATTTGCAGTAATTGTTTGGCCCGTTTTTGAGCATGTACCGCTTATAGGGTCTATAAGGGTATTTACACCCACATCTTTGCTTGGTGCATTAAACTTGATATTCATATCTAAAATTTCACCATTGGCATAGGTTCCGCATGAAGTTATGGTCGTGGCGTCGGTTGTTTCGGATAGCACAATTCGTACACGGCTTGTATTACCTATTGTAACCGTTGATGGAATTGCGATAGGGCCTGTGAATGTTAAATCTCCTACACTACCGGGGTTAGGTATTGTTGTTGCTACTAACTCATCCGTTTCATTAAATGTACCATCGTTATTAAAATCGATATATATTTTAGCTATTTTATCTTGGTCGGTTCCACAGGTACCTAAAGTTATACTACTAAGGGGGTAGTTAGCTCCTGCTTCTACCTGAATGGTTTTATTGGCTTGATTTGTTAAATCAGTATATCCTGTTGAACTACAGCCAGCAGCTGCAGTGTAAGTTAAATTGGCTAAACTAAAGCCCACAATTTTAGAATTAGGAGAGCCAGTTGAGGTCGGAGTACAGTAACTACTTCCACCCACACCAGACAAGATTAAGGAATAGGCTTGCTTGCCACTACTTAAATTTCCTTTATGATTAATGGTTAATGTATACGTTTTGCCAGGAATAGCATCTGGAATACTTATTTTTTCAACATTATCTCTAGTATTATCTCCAGTAGTGGCCAGATTGGCCGGTTGGTCTGGGTCAAGCACATAGGGGCGGTATGTTTGAATGCCATCGTTAATCCGCAGGTCTAAATCGTTTACCAATTTAGGGGTACGATCGTCTGTATTATTACCCGGGGTGCCAGCGGGGTCTGTCCAGCAAATGGTTGCAACCAATGGCCCTGAACCTGAACTAATTAAGGAAATCGTTTTTGTAGTCCCTTGGTTTAATTCATCTTGAAAGATTTTATGAATAGTTGTGGAACCTGCCCCATCTCCAAGTATTACCTTTGCCGCTTTTTCTGCATTTACCAAGCCCCAACCATAAATATAATCTGGACCTGAATTCCCGGCGTCATCGGCAGTATGTATAACGAGTCCTTTTAAGGAAGCAGAACGCAGGAGGGCGCCAGCATTTTTTTGTGCGTAAGCTTCTTGTAGTAATACCAAGGTTCCGGTAACATTGGGGGCAGACATTGAGGTGCCACTTAATGTTCCGTATGCGGTTGGGCTCGTTGGAATAGTGGAAGTTAGTGATACCCCCATGCCTACTACATCGGGTTTTACACGACCATCATCTGTAGGGCCAAAGCTACTAAAAGAAGAAATTTGAATGTTATTGGGTGTAAATGGCCCATTAGGTATTCCACTTACAGCGCCTACGGTTAAAATATTTTTTGCGTTTGATGTAAGTGAGAGGCAATCGTAGGAATCGTTGCTATATATATCACCATTTGTACGAGTAAATTCTGTCCATGTACCCCCAACTTGTCTGTAATAAGTTTGCCCAACTGCAGGCCCAGTTTCTCCACGGTTATTTCCAGCTGATTTTACAGGCAAGTAATAAGGGGCCTGATAACATATATTATCATAATTTTGAGCGCTAGCATCATATAATCCAAATTTATAATCTTCATACTCTCCATTATTACCCATCCACTCCCAACGTGCTGCTCCACCACCACTTGGCGATGAGTTGTAAGACCACCCAGCTATGTACCCATAAGAGTGATTGGAGATTAGCATTCCGTTACTAGCTTCTGTGGCCATTTCCGCCGCATCTCCATTAAAATCGTAGGAAATTAAGCGTTGCAATCCGAATGCCATACCTTTTGCATTTGGATTAATCCCTGATGCCATGATGGTGCCTGCAACGTGGGTAGCATGTTGGCTTACAGCCGCTGTAGCTTGTTTGTTTAAAATACGATCTGTGGCAAATTCTTGATGCGATACATAAACAGAGCCACCATCCCATTCGCCAATTTTATCTTTTAAAAAATTGCTAGAACCACTCAAACTTAAACCTAAACCACCATTAGTATAGAGTTTATTTGCTCGTGTGGTGCCCGCTGCATAGGAATTGTTATCAGTCACTAAGTACAAAGGGTGCCCCGCAGCATCTAAACTTTGTAGCGACATTACCTTGCCGTTTTCAAAAACCTTAAAGGTAATCCAGTCGTTTTTTTCAGCTTCTTTAAAAGCTTTTTTTCGATCTTTTTCCGCCAATTTTACATGAGTTCGGGCAAATTTACTTAGCTCTCTGTCGTTGGTAGAAATTTCCTGAGCGAAAAGCACATATCCGGGCATTACTAAGATTAATAGTGCAAGCAATAGCTTTTTATTGCTGTAAAGTGAAGTTTCTACCTTTGAGAAAAGAGTTTTCATATCTTGTGAATTTAGCATATTAACAAAATGTTAAATTACAAAATACTTGTTATAAAGAAATAAAATATATGCTTTTAAGTTATAAATCTAATTAACTGATAGTTTTCCACTTAATTGCTTGAGCGCTATTTCTGCTTGTTTGGCCTGAAATTGCGCATCGCTGGTACGAGCCGTAGCATTTACATAATTTAATTGAGCTTCTCTAAATTCAATAGCACTCAAACTTCCTAAGCGGAATTTTTCCAAAGAAATCTCCATGTTTTGTTTGGCAGTTTGTTCATTTTGGGTTTCTAAACGCAGCAATACCATGTTGGTAGTGTAGGTTTGAAAAGCCTGCTGCAGTTGCGCTTCAATACGTTGCTGGGTCTGTTTGAACTGAATTTGCGCACTATTAACGCCAATATTGGCATTTTTTTCGTTTCTACTTTGTAGAAAACCATTAAATATGGGCATGCTAGCGGTAATGCCATAGGTTAATCCTCTACCCGTTGCTTCACGGGCAAAACCCAATGCCGAGCTGGAATTAGAGAAGCTGTAGCCCGTAGTTACACTTACACCTGGATATCTGCTAGCTCGTACCTGTGTAAGGCTTAGTTTGGCTATTTGTTGTTGAACATCGGCCAAACGTATTTCCGGGTTTTTGTTTTGTACCGCTTGTAGTAATTCGGTATAGCTAAAAGTAGCTTGCAGGGTAATGGTATCACTGACTGTGAAATCAGTTTCTAAAGATCTTCCTAATAGTAAGTTTAGTTGGGTTTTAGCTTGCTGAAAAGCATCTTGCTGCCGCAGTAGGTTTGTTGTATCGGTATTCAAATCAACTTTTGCAGCTAGCACCTCTAATTTAGATGCTTTGCCAATGCTGTAACGAGCTTGTGAATTTTTTAAGCGAATTTGAGAAACCGCAACTGCCGATAAAAATGATTGAATACGTTGGTTTTGGCGAACCAAATCGAAGTAGGTATTCATCACTTCGGCCAAGGTATTTTCTACGGTGAGTCTAAAATTGAGTTCGCCGCTGGCTTGCAATTTTTGCAGACGAGTGTAATTGGCAAACATGGCAAAACCATCGAAAATTCTCCAATTAAGGTTTATTCCGTAATTGGTGTTGGCATTTTTTGCATTGTCTTGCTGTTGCTGGGTGCCATTTGCTAGTGTTTGTTGGCTATTTTGTACCGAATGATTGTTGCTGAAATTCCCGGTAATTAATGGCATTATTCCTGCATTGGCTAAACTTACATTGTTTTTGGCTACGCTAAGTTGGTTGCTACGAAGTTGAATGTCGTAATTGTTTTGTAAGGTGAGCTCAACAGCCTGTTGCAGGCTGAGTTTTTCTTGTGCGAAGCCAGCAGTACTCAATAAAAGTAATACTAAAACACGGAGACTATTTTTCATTGTTTTTGGATGGACTAGGTGATTTTAGTGGTTTTGACCACAAGCTGTAAATGGCCGGAATAACAAAGAGCGTAAGCACCAGAGAAAATAAAGTTCCTCCAATAATCACAATACCCATGCCCATTCTACTTTTTGCAGCGGCCCCAATGGCTAAGGCAATAGGAAGTGCGCCTAGGGCAATGGCTAAGCTGGTCATTAAAATAGGGCGCAGCCTAGCCTCGGCGGCTTTGCGTATGGCCGATGCCACAGGCTCTCCTTTGTCTTTTAACTGGTTGGCAAACTCTACAATTAAAATACCGTTTTTGGTTACCAAGCCAATAAGCATAATGGTGCCAATTTGGCTAAAAATGTTCCAGGTTTGCCCGAAAAGCCAAAGAGAGAAAAACGCCCCGGCTACGGCCATGGGTACCGTTAAGATAATAATTACGGGATCTATAAAACTTTCGAATTGTGCAGCAAGTAGCAGATAAATGAGTAATAAAGCCAATGCGAAGGCAAATAGGGTATTCGAAGAACTTTCTTTAAAATCTCGAGATTCGCCGCCTAAATCGGTAGAAAAACTATCGTCTAATACTTTTTTACTGATATTATCCATTGCATCAATGCCATCGCCAATACTTTTACCTGGTGCTAAGCCGGCAGAAACGGTAGCCGAAATAAAGCGGTTATTGTGGTACAGTTGTGGCGGGGTGCTTTGTTCTTCTACCTGAATTAAATTATCTAACTGGATGAGTTCGCCACGGTTATTCCGTACAAAAATGGAGGTTAAATCGGTGGGGTCGTTACGGTTCATCCGGTCGTATTGCCCAATAACTTGGTATTGTTTTCCATTTTGGATAAAATAGGCAAAACGCTGTCCACTTAAAGCAAATTGCAAGGTTTGTGCAATATCGAGTACCGAAACGCCTAAATTTTTTGCACGTTCTCTATCAATGGATAGGTTTATTTCGGGCTTGTTAAATTTAAGGTTCGCATCCGATACGGTGAACGTAGGATCTTTACTCACTTCCTCCATAAAGAGGGGTAATTTTTCTCTTAATTTCTCAAAATTGGGTGCTTGTATAATGTAGCTTATGGGCAAACCTCCTCTACGATTTACCGAGATGGTGGGTTGTTGTACCACAAATATTTTCCCTTCAGAAAAGCTTTTGGTAATTTTAGTGAGCTTATCGGTCAGATCACTTTGTGTAGCTTTCCGTTGGTCGGGCTCGGTTAAACGGATACGTACAAAACCCGTATTTGCTGCGCCGCTTCCACTAAATCCGGGTGCGGTTACGGTGAGGTTTATGCGTTTATCCGGAATAGAATCTTCTACCATTTGTGCTACCTTCAACACAAAATTATCGGTGTATTCAA
>JAIPAN010000003.1 GCA_021740025.1 Sphingobacteriaceae bacterium | reverse complement strand
AAAGCAAAATTAGAAAAACGTCCATTGAAAGATGGTGATATTCAAGTAGCGTGTCAGCAAACTTGCCCGGCCAATGCTATTATTTTTGGAGACGGAAATGATCCAAACTCAGAAGTATCGAAAGCATTACAAAGTGAACGTACCTATTATGTATTGGAAGAACTAAACGTTCAGCCAGGTGTAGGATACCAAGTAAAAGTTAGAAATACGTAAGCATTATAAAATTTTCGTAGAAAAGTAATTAAAAAATTATGTCATCTCATCACGAATCAATACTTAGAGAACCCTTAATTACCGGTGAAAACATCACGTATGCTAAAATCACTGAAGATGTATTGGTTCCGGTTGAAAATAAAGCGAATAAAGCTTGGTGGATTGGTTTCACCATTGCATCGCTCGGCGCCTTGTTGTGGGTAGTTGCTGTTAGTTATACCTTCTGGACCGGTATTGGTGCTTGGGGTTTGAATAAAACTGTGGGTTGGGCTTGGGATATCACCGGTTTCGTATGGTGGGTAGGTATTGGTCACGCTGGAACATTAATTTCTGCAGTTCTTTTACTTTTCCGTCAAAATTGGCGTAACTCCATCAACCGTTCGGCAGAGGCTATGACCATTTTTGCTGTAATTTGTGCTGCAACATATATTATTTCACATATGGGCCGCCCATGGTTGTTTTATTGGGCATTGCCTTTACCTAATCAATTCGGTTCCTTATGGGTAAATTTCAACTCTCCATTGATATGGGATGTTTTTGCAATTTCTACCTATTTTTCTGTATCCTTGGTATTTTGGTATACCGGTTTATTGCCAGATATTGCTACCATTCGTGATCGTGCTACCGGTCTTCGTCAAAAAATATATTCCACGCTTTCTTTCGGTTGGAATGGTTCGGTAAAAACATGGCAACGATTTGAAGCAGTGTCGTTAATCTTAGCTGGTATTTCTACACCCTTAGTACTTTCGGTACACACCATTGTATCTATGGACTTTGCTACTTCGGTTATACCCGGATGGCACACTACTATTTTCCCACCTTACTTTGTTGCTGGGGCTATTTTTTCTGGTTTTGCCATGGTACAAACCTTATTATTAATTGCCCGTAAGGTTATGAATTTCGAAAATTACATCACCATGTTCCACATCGAATCGATGAATAAGATCATTATTGTAACGGGATCTATTGTGGGGGTAGCCTATTTAACCGAGTTATTTATTGCTTGGTATTCTGGTGCCGAGTATGAACAATATGCGTTCTTAAATCGTGTAAGTGGACCGTATTGGTGGGCATATTGGGCAATGATGACTTGTAACGTAATCTCACCTCAATTGTTCTGGTTTAAGAAAATTCGAACCAGCATTGCCGCTTCTTGGATTTTATCTATAGTGGTAAACATTGGTATGTGGTTTGAGCGTTTCGTAATTATTGTAACCTCTCTGCACCGCGATTATTTACCATCAAGTTGGGCTATGTTTTATCCAACATGGGTTGATGTAGCAATTTTTGTGGGATCCATTGGACTATTTTTTACTTTATTCTTGTTGTTTTTACGCTTTTTACCTGCTATAGCTATGGCCGAAGTTAAACTTTTAGTAAAATCTTCTAGCGAACAAGCAAAAAAAGAACTGATAGCCAAAGGCAATCTAAATAAAGAGCACACTACATTTTATGTAGATTCTTTATCCAAATACGATAGTGTAAACCCGGCTGATTACGCAAAAATTTAATTATGAGTAAAACGAAATACATATTAGGCGCTTTTGCCGATCCGGATGAAATGTTGCTTGGCATTGAAAAGCTTCAGGAGCATAATATTGCTATTTACGATGTGTTTACACCAATGCCTATTCACGGAATTGAAGCTAAATTAGGTGTGAAACCATCGCGTTTGCCAAAGGCTGCCTTTTGGTTTGGTCTAACAGGTACCTGTACTGCTTTTGCCATGATTTACTACATGTTGGTATTTGATTGGCCCATGAATATTGGCGGTAAACCAGCATTTGCTGTACCCGATTTTGTACCCGTAATGTTTGAATTAACTGTATTATTTGCTGCTTTTGGTATGGTGTTCACTTTTTTCTTTAAAAATCATTTATTTCCAGGCCGCACCCCTAGGGTTATGCATTTACGTGCTACCAACGACCGATTTATTATTGCCATAGATGCGCAAGAGGTAAAAGATGCTAAAAAAGTTGAAAGCTTATTAAAAGATGCAGGTGCCGTAGAAGTTTTGCACAACGATAGAAAATATGTTAGCTATGAATAAGAGTTATTTCACTATTGCTGCTATCACATTCATGATAGCTCTGGCTTCTTGCTCAGATAAACGCAGTACGGGTTTAGAGTTTGCTCGTAATATGTACGACCCTATTGCCTATAACCCTGATCAGCCTAATAAAAATTTTAAAAATGGCCAAACGGCGCAGCTGCCTCCAAGCCATACCATGCCTGTTGGCTTTTCCAAAACTGAAGATCAATACCCTAATACTTTAGAAGGCTATGAGGCTGCAGGTAAAAATTTATCCAACCCATTGCCGGTTACGGTGCCAACCTTAGAACAAGGTAAATCACTTTATTTAAATATGTGCTCACAATGTCATGGTTTACAAGGTAAAGGCGATGGTTCAATTATTAAGATGCAGAAATTTCCTGCCCCTCCTTCTTATGCTGGCGGTACTTCTTCTCGTGGTGGTGCCATGAAAGATTTAACCGATGGAAAGATATTTCATACCATTACGTATGGTGTAAACTTAATGGGACCGCATCGCAGCCAACTCACGCCTACAGAGCGTTGGAAAATTGTTATGTACGTTCACGAATTACAAAAATTACAGTAGTTAATTGCTCAACATCCACATGGGAACTCACGTTAAAACACATAATTTCGCTCAATACTACCAATTTACAGGGAAAGCAAAAACCTGGAGTATGTTGGCAATAGTACTAGGCCTTGCTGCCATTGGGTATGGCTTTTACTCTGGTCATGCTGAGCGTACTTACGCCAATTTACTTTTAATGGCCTATTATTTTACTTGCGTATGTGCTGCAGGTACGTTCTTTATCGCCTTGCAATTTGTATCGCAATCAGGTTGGTCAGCCGGCTTACTTAGAGTTCCGCAAGCATTTGCCAAAGTATTGCCAATTGCCTCGGTTATATTAATTGCAGTATGTGCTTTCGGTTTACAATCGCATAATTTATACCACCACTGGAACGAAGAAGGATTAACAGATCCGAATAGCCCTAAGTACGATGCACTCATTGCTGGTAAAGCGGTATTCTTAAATGTTCCTTTCTTTTTAACTCGTTTGGTTGTCTTTTTAGGAGTTTATAGCATTTTTGCGATGGTTTTAACTAAATTATCTAACCGCGAAGATTTGGAAGGCGGCTTAAAAAATTACCGTAAAAGCATTACCTATTCAGCAATTTTCTTGGTAATTTTTGGTTTCACCACCCCAATTTGGGCTTTTGATACCATCATGTCTTTAGAAGCACACTGGTTTTCTACTATGTTTGGTTGGTATAACTTTGCCGCTATGTGGGTAAGCGGGATGGCTGCAGTTACTTTAACGGTTATTCTGTTAAAACGTAGTGGGTATTTAAGCTGGATTAACGAAAGCCATTTACACGATTTAGGTAAATTTATGTTTGCCTTCTCCATTTTTTGGACTTATGTATGGTTTGCGCAATTCTTATTAATTTATTATGCCAATATTCCTGAAGAAACCGTGTATTTCTACAAACGTTGGGAACCTGAGTACATGCCATGGTTTTGGTTAAACATTGTTATCAACTTTTTATCTCCCTTGTTAATTTTAATGAGCAGAGGTGCTAAACGAAAAGAAAATACGCTAATCTTTGTTGCCATATTATTGCTTTGTGGCCACTGGTTAGATTATTATATGATGATTATGCCTGGTACCGTTGCCGAACACCGTGGTTTTGGTGTTATAGAAATTGGTACTGCTGTTGGTTTTGTAGGCTTGTTTAGCTTCCTCATGTTAACCATGTTGAGCAAAAAACCGTTGGCACCTGCAAACCATCCGTTTTTAGAAGAGAGCGTAAATCATCACATTTAATAGCAAACGAAATATACCTAGTGTTCGATAAGAAAATGAGAGTTATAAATTTTTTCAAAAGCCCTTTATTGTATAGCTTAGTACTAGTTGTAGCATTGTTGAGTGCCATTAGTGTACAGGCGCAAACAACAGATACTACAGCTGTTTCTATGACTTCTGCCATGGATACCGCAAGCACTGCAGCGGCTGCTAGTCCTGCAAGCCCAACATTAATTAGTACAGATGTTGATACCACTCAATTATCGTGGAACCTAGGCGATGGCCAAGGAAATCCCGTTGAAATTGGTAAAATTGCGCCCGATTATACGCCTATTTACAAATCATTCAGTTACTATTTCTTATTATTTTTCTTGTTTTGCGCCTTCATCGCCATCATTGGCAGGTCGTTAAAAGCATACGAATTAACACGCAGTATTCAGGGTAAAGAGAAGGGAATCAATTGGCATCGAATTCAAGCTGTTTTATTAGGTATTGTATTGGTGGTAGGTTTATATGGCGCTTATTGGTCGTATACCACCCAAGGTGCCATGGTTAATTCCATTTCTGGTACCGAGCACGGTGAACGTATTGATTTCATGTTTAACATTACAGTCATCATTACCACAATAGTTTTTGTCATCACTCACCTCTTATTATTTGGTTTTTCTGTTCGTTATGCAGGTTCCGAAAAAAGAAAAGCATATTTCTATCCACATAACAATGCCATTGAGCGTTTATGGACAATTGCTCCGGCTATTGTGTTAACCGTGTTGGTGTTATTGGGTTTCTTTACTTGGAGAGGAATTACCAATATTTCTGATTCGGATCAAAAAAAGGCCCTTCAAATAGAGGTTACCGGTGAGCAATTTAAATGGTCTGTTCGTTATTCTGGTGCGGATAACCAAATTGGTACTCGTAATTATAAATTGATTTCTCCTACCAATGGTTTAGGTATTGATTTTACCGATAAAAAAAGTTGGGATGATCGTTTAGCTGGCGATATTGTTTTGCCCGTAAATCGTTCGGTACGTTTCACTATTGGCTCTAAAGATATTTTGCACAGTTTCTACATTCCTACTTTTAGAGTGCAAATGAATGCAGTACCGGGAATGCCAACGTATTTCCAGTTTACGCCTAAATACACTACCGCAGAAATGCGTGGAAAATTAAACGATCCAAAATTCGACTACATTTTATTATGTGCGAAAATTTGTGGAGCCGGACACTACAACATGCAAGTGAAAGTGCGTGTAGTTTCTGAAAAAGAATATCAAGAATGGTTAACTAAACAACCATTGTATTATAACGACGATGTGAAAAAAGAACTCCAAATGGCTTCTGCTAGCACATCTGCTCAAGTAGCATTAACTTCTAACAACTAAAAACGTTTATGGCAAGCACAGCACACGATACAGCAGTACACCACGACGATCACGGTCATCACCATGAAACCTTTTTGACTAAATATGTGTTTAGTCAAGATCATAAAATGATTGCCAAACAATTCCTTATTACAGGGATTATTATGGGGGTTATTGCCATGTTTTTATCCGTATTGTTCCGCTTACAATTGGGGTGGCCAGATAAATCATTCCCAATTTTAGAAACCTTTTTAGGTAAATGGGCTGAGGGTGGACGTATTAAACCCGATTTTTATTTAGCCTTGGTAACCATTCACGGTACCATGATGGTATTCTTTGTATTAACTGCAGGTTTGAGCGGAACGTTTAGTAATCTATTAATTCCCTTGCAATTAGGAGCAAGAGATATGGCTTCGCCATTCTTAAACATGTTATCATACTGGTTTTTCTTTTTGGCCTGTGTCATTATGATGGGATCTTTCTTTGTAGAAAGTGGGCCTGCTAGTGCCGGTTGGACGGTTTATCCCCCTTTATCGGCCTTGCCAAAAGCAATTTCAGGTTCGGGCCTGGGTATGACTTTATGGTTAATTAGTATGGTATTGTTTGTAGCTTCTTCTTTAATGGGAGCCTTAAACTACATCAGTACCGTATTAAACATGCGTACTAAAGGTATGAGTTTATGGAGAATGCCTCTAACCATTTGGGCTTTTTTCTTAACTGCCATAACCGGAGTTTTATCTTTCCCGGTGCTTGTTGCAGCGGTGGTATTGTTAATTTTCGACCGGAGTTTTGGAACCAGTTTCTACTTATCTGATATTGTGATGCAAGGGCAGGTATTGCCTAACCAAGGGGGTAGCCCAATTTTATGGCAACACTTATTTTGGTTCTTGGGTCACCCAGAGGTGTATATAGTATTGATGCCTGCATTGGGTATTACCTCTGAAGTAATTGCTACCAATTCTCGTAAACCAATATTCGGTTACCATGCCATGGTGTACTCTTTAATTGGTATTACGGTATTATCGTTTATTGTGTGGGGTCACCACATGTTCCTTACCGGTATGAATCCGTTCTTGGGTGGTGTGTTTATGATTACCACCTTAATTATTGCGGTGCCATCGGCAGTAAAAACATTCAACTATTTGGCTACGCTTTGGAGAGGAAACATTCGTTTTACTCCGGCTATGCTTTTTGCTATTGGTTTGGTTTCCTTCTTTATCTCTGGTGGTTTAACCGGAATTTTCTTAGGAAATGCAGCCTTAGATATCAACTTACACGATACGTATTTCGTAGTTGCCCACTTCCACTTGGTAATGGGTTCTGCGGCTATTTTCGGAATGCTTTGTGGTGTTTATCACTGGTTCCCTAAAATGTTCCGTCGTGAAATGGACGAAAAACTTGGTTATTTACACTTCTGGATAACTTTTGTTTGTGCGTATTTGGTATTTTTCCCCATGCACTTTATGGGATTAGATGGGGTGCCTCGTAGATATTATGCCTTTACCGAATTTGAGTTTATGAAAGAATGGTTAACGGTAAACGTATTTATTACTTGGGCTGCCATTATAGCAGCATTGGCCCAATTGGCATTCTTGTACAATTTCTTCCATTCTATTTTCTATGGTAAGAAAACCACGCAAAATCCATGGCATTCGAATACCTTGGAATGGACTACTCCGGTAGAACATTTACATGGTAACTGGCCAGGAGAAATTCCAACGGTATACCGTTGGCCTTACGATTATAGCAAACCAGGCCATAACGAAGATTTTATTCCGCAAACTACACCGTTCTCAGAAACAATGAGCTCAAACGTGGCGCATGATTTTGAGGGCAATGCAGAAGCAGAGCTTTTACAGGCAGAGTATGCAGCTAAAGGAACAAAAAAATCGGTAGATGCGGCTAAGCCAGTAGCTAAAGCAGCAGCAAAAACTGCTAAAAAGTCTGCGGCAAAGAAAAAAACAACGCCTACTAAAAAGGCTTAAGATAGAATACCACCTGTGTTTAGGGTATCTGGCCTAAGTTTTTTTGAACTTACCGATACCCTAAATTTTTTATAGCACCATGCATTCAGCAGCCGAAAAACGATTTCTACGAGTAAACCTGTTAGGCATTATCAGCTTATTTTTGGTGATATTGGCTGGAGGTGTAGTTCGTAGTTCAGGCTCGGGAATGGGTTGCCCAGATTGGCCGAAATGTTTTGATCAATACGTTCCGCCAACCTCTGCTTCGCAATTGCCTGCCAATTATCAAGAAAAATATGTAGCCGGCAGAGTAGCTAAAAACGAACGCTTTGCTAAAACACTCGATGTATTGGGCTATGGCGATTTGGCCCTGCGTATTAGAGAAGACAAAAGCATTTTACTGCCCGAAGAATTTAACGTCACCAAAACCTGGACCGAATATATAAATAGGTTAATTGGGGCTATTTGCGGTTTGTTTTTGTTGGGGGCGGTTTTTTTCTCTTTTCCCTATTTAAAAACTAGGAAACGTATTTTCTTTTTGAGCGTATTCAATGTGTTTTTAATTGGTTTCCAAGCTTGGTTGGGTTCTATTGTGGTGTCTACCAATTTACTGGCTTGGGTGGTTACCGTTCATATGCTAGTGGCTTTGGCCATTATCGCCATCAGTATGTATACCTATTACGATGCCAAAAATTTCCAAAAAGTTGCTCTTCCCGTAAATCGTACAATAAAGGTTATGGCTTTCTTTTTGTTTGTATTGACTATTGGGCAAATTATATTGGGTACCGAAGTACGAGAGCAAATAGATGCCATTGCTTCTTTAATGAATAATACTGGCCGAGAACTTTGGGTAGATAAAGCAGATTTTTTTAAAGTTCACCGAAGTTTAACCATTTTAGTTATTTCATTAAGTTTTGCTTTGGAGCGTCGCTTGGTAAAACAGTATGCCGAAAAATCACAAGCTAGACGTGCCATAAATTACACCTTCGTTTTTTTAGGAGCACAACTAGTATTAGGTATTTCATTGGCATATTTTGCTTTGCCGCCAGTTGCCCAAGCTTTACATATTGTATTTGCTAGTTTATTATTTGGTGCTCAATTCTATGTAGTATTGGCTTTAGGAAAAAGTGCTCGGAAAGTAGGGGAGGCAAGTCATGTCTAATTTCTTATCCGATTTTGCCAAGTTGGTGAAACTTCGCTTAAGTTTCTTGGTGGTATTTTCTGCCTCCATTTCTTTTTTAATAGGTAGTAAAGAACAGGGTTTTGTAAACTGGACAAACTGGGCAATTTTAACACTGGGTGGTTTTCTGGTAACGGCTGCTGCCAATGGTTTCAACGAGATTATAGAGAAAGATTTAGATAAATTAATGAAACGTACTGCCGATCGGCCTATACCTGCCGGACGGATGACCACGGGGCAAGCCCTAGTACTCAGTATTTTTATGAGCATTATAGGTACCCTAATTTTGGTGCGATTGAATTTTTTAACCGGCGTACTTTCTGTGTTTTCCATCTTTTTTTACGCATTTATTTATACCCCCATGAAACGAAAATCGCCCATTGCGGTTTTTCTTGGGGCCATACCTGGGGCATTACCCCCACTTATTGGCTATTTTGCGGCATTTGAAAATCCGGCCATTTCTTGGACACCCATCATTTTGTTTTTGGTTCAGTTTGTATGGCAGTTTCCACACTTTTGGTCTATTGCTTGGGTTTTAGATGAAGATTATAAAAAAGCGGGTTTCCGTTTGTTGCCCACCACCAAACCCGATAAAACAAGTGCCCTAATTATTTTACTCACCACTATGGTGCTGATTCCGGTGAGTTTAATGCCCACACTGTACCACATTGGCGGGAACAGTATCGCCTTCATTTCACTTGCTGTCGGCTTGTATTTTTTTTATACGGCCATTCAATTGTTTAGGCAATTAGATATTGCATCGGCACGACACATGATGTATGTCTCTTTTGTATATTTGCCCCTTGTACAAATAGGCTTATTAATAGACTTAATTTCTTAATTTTTATACATGGCTCCAATGACTGAACAAGATAAAATCAATTTTAAGGCCAAAAAGTTTTTGGTTTGGCTTTTCGTAATTTCTTCATTTATGCTTTTTGCTGCATTAACCAGCGGTTTTATTGTATATACCGGTGGAAGTGTAGCTAGAGGCTTAAAAATTATTTTACCGCAGGCATTTAAATTAAGCACCCTACTAATTGTGTTGAGTAGCATTACGATGCACATGGCTTATCTATCGGCCAAACGCTTGCAATTGAAGCAACAAAAAATGTATTTACTGCTAACCATGGGTTTGGGTATTGGTTTTTTTGTGTTGCAACTTAGTGCTTGGCAAACACTAATTGGCCAAGGCATTTATTTTGTAAACCCCAATGCCTCACAATCGTTTATTTATGTATTTACCGGAGCCCATTTGGTACACGTATTTGCCGGATTAATGATGGTATTGACAGCTTGGCTTGGTGCGCTTAAAAACATACCCCAAGCAAACAATTTATTCCGCCTCGAAACGGCCTCCATTTTTTGGCATTTTATAGATATACTATGGATTTATCTATATGTTTTCTTACTTTTGAACCAATAATTTTTTTCAAATAAAATTCCTACATGAGTACTAAGGTATCACCACTTGACCACGTAAAAACAGGCCCCTGGAGCGGAGGCAAATCGCCATTTGAGGTAGAATATGGCAAAATAATGATGTGGTTTTTCTTATTATCAGATGCGTTTACATTCTCTGCATTTTTGATTTATTATGGCGCTCAGCGTTTTAGTAAACTTACCTGGCCAGATCCCGATCATGTATTTCAATCTATTCCAGGAATTGCCGATGAGGGTTACCCCTTGGTGTTTGTGGGTATTATGACTTTTATCTTAATTATGAGCTCGGTAACTATGGTATTGGCCGTAGAAGCTGGTCATCGTAAAGCTAAAAAAGAAGTAGTAACCTGGATGATTTGGACTATTATTGGTGGATTTATGTTCTTGGGCTGCCAAGCCTTAGAGTGGAGCCATTTGCACCATGAGGGGTATTGGTGGGGTAGTTTTCCGGCAACATACACTGGTATAGATACGATTGGGGCACTTCAGTTTGCCAACTTATTTTTCACTATAACTGGTTTTCACGGGTTCCACGTATTTACCGGTGTGGTTATCAATTGTATTATTTTAGGCATGGTTTTAGCCAATACCTTCGAAAAACGAGGCTCTTATTTAATGGTTGAAAAAGTAGGCCTTTACTGGCATTTTGTAGACTTAGTTTGGGTTTTCGTTTTCACCTTCTTTTATTTAGTATAATATTAAAAAGTATATGTCTGAAGAACACGCACAAGAACATGCTCACGAGCATGCAAGCATGACCAAAAAGAAAATTTGGCAAGTATTCTTTTATCTGTTAGCTATTACCGCCTTAGAATTTTTCATTGCGCTTTACCTTATTCCAAAAGGCATAGTATCACACGGCGTTGGTAATTTTGCCTATATCAGTTTAACACTTGTAAAAGCGTTTTATATTGTTGCGTATTTCATGCACCTTAAATTCGAAAAATTTGCATTTAAAGCTAGTATAGTATTTTCTTTGATTTTTATTGTTTATTTTATTGTTCTCATGCTCATAGAAGGTAAATATATTCACCTTCAAACCTATTAATGCGCTTCCCAAAATTTACTTTAAAAAAGATTTTAATTCTGGTAACCATTCTGGCGTTCCCGGGCTTATTATATTGGATGCTGACGGTTAAGGGAAAAAATCGCTATAAATCTTTACCATTTTTTGGATCTAAACAAGTAGCTAGTACCTTTCATACCAAACGGGGGGTAAAAATTCCCGACACACTTTACCACACTGTTCGTGATTTTACGCTACTTAACCAAGATAGTGCAGTTTTTAATTTTCCGGCTAAAACACATCGCATTTTTGTGGTCAACTTTTTTTATACCCGCTGTACGGTGTTTTGTGCTAACATGAACCAACAAGTTAATTACTTCGCTAAAAAGTATCAACGAAATTCTTTGTTGGAATTTGTGAGTATTTCGGTAGATGGTGGGCACGATTCGCCCACGTCATTGCGGGGCTACCAACAAAATACTGGTTTTCAGTCTGCAAACTGGACGTTTCTCACAGGCCCACAGCCAGAAGTTGCTGAACTAGCAAAACAAAGTTTTTTGGTAGATGTTTTACCTGATCCTGCGCAACCTACTACCATCATTCATTCTTCCATGTTGGTTTTGTTAGACCCTCAAAAACGTATTAGAGGTTACTACGATTCGTTGAGTAAAGAGCAAATGGAAAAGCTAGATGACGAACTAAAAGTGCTTATAAACGAAGAATTAAGAACCAGAACTGATAGATAACTAAGCTTAATTATGACTGATAAAACCATTAAAAGACTTGTAACTGCTATTTCTATCTTTGTATTTGCTGTAGTAGTTATTTTAAATCGGAAGGTTATTCCAGTTACCATTTCCACTCCATCTTTCGTTTATTTTTTACCCAAACTTAATGCCATTCTCAATGGCACTTGCTCTTTATTGCTCTTGGTTTCACTTTATTTCATCAAGAACAAAAACGTAGCCATGCACAAACGCTTGAATATACTCACCTTTGTCTTGTCTTCGGTGTTTTTGGTTTCCTACATCTTATTCCACTATTTCGTAAAAGAAACCACCTTTGGAGGCACGGGTGCTATTAGATTAGTTTATTATACCATACTTATTAGCCATATTATTTTGGCCGCAGCTGTTTTGCCATTGGTTTTATTAAGCTTTAATACTGGTTTAAAATTGCAGGTAGATAAACACCGCAAACTGGTACGCTGGACCTTCCCGATTTGGTTATATGTAACCGTAACAGGTGTTATTGTTTATATAATGATTGCTCCGTACTATACCTTCTAACTCAATTTTAGGTATCTTTGTATATGAAATTGTTTAAACTGATTTTTACATGTTTACTTTTTGCTAGCTTGTTTGCTGCTCCGCAAAAAAGTGTGGCACAGTGTGCAATGTGTACTTTAAATGCTGAAAACTCTGTAAAAAATGGAAATAAGCAAGGTACTACCTTAAACAATGGCATTTTATACCTTTTAGCAGCACCTTATTTGGCCATTGCAAGCGTGGGTTTCTTGTGGTATAAAAAGTATCGTCGTAAAGCTGGTATCAATCAGTTAAACGACGAAACCATTAATCCGAATTAAAATTATACCAACATGCTGCAAACCGCAACCTTAAATTTTTTACAAGGGATCAGTCAGCATAACAATCGCGAATGGTTTTTAGATCATAAACCCGAGTTCGAAAAAGCCAAGCAAGATGTTCACCAATTTGCCGCAGCACTCATTGCTGGCCTAGCTCAACTAGATCCCTTAATCCCTTCAAATTTAGATCCGAAAATTTGCGTAATGCGCATTTATCGCGATGTGCGTTTTAGTAAAGACAAACGCCCCTATAAAGAGAATTTTGCCATAGCCATTTCTCCAAATGGTAAAAATTTTGATGGCCCTGGCTATTACCTACACATTCATCCGGAAGATTCTTTTGTTGCCGGAGGCTGCTGGATGCCACAGCCCGATGAGTTAAAAGCTATACGCCAAGAGATTGATTACAACGAAGCTGAACTTCGGGCAGTATTGGAAAAGCCCCAATTCAAAAAATATTTCACTAGCCTAGATACTAGCGAAAAGTTAAAAACCGTTCCAAAAGGATATACGGTTGATCATCCAGCTATTGAGTTGCTCAAATTGAAGAGTTTTACAGCCCATTATGCCATTAGCCCTGCTGCATTATGCAGTGCTACTGCGGTAAAAGATGTATTGGCAGTATGGAATGAAATCTATCCCTTAAGCGTTTTTCTAAGAAATGCATTATCTTAACACAAAATTAGTTGCCATGAAAAAAATCATTTTGTTCGCATGTTGTATAGGCGCCCTTGCTGCCCTGAACTCTTGCATGATATTATCTACCAAAAAATACAATGCTATTTTAGCACAACGTGATTCCTTATCGGTAGGTTGGGATCAGTCGCAAATTCGGGTAGAAAATTTAGAACTATCGCTAGATCGTTTAAAAGCCGATACCTCACGGTTACATAAACGCTTAGCTGATTTACAAGCAAAATATCAAGGCCTCGATTCGAATTATACCGCCTTGCGTAACAATACTTCTTCAGAAATTAAACGCTTGGCCGAAGATTTAAAAAAACGAGAAGCCCGTTTAACCGAGGTTGAAGAAATTCTGAAAAAACGTGACGAAGCAACCAATGCACTAAAAGATAAACTGCAGAAAGCTTTGTTAGGTTTTCAGCAAAATGGACTAACCGTAGAAATACGCAATGGTAAAGTATACGTATCGCTTACCGATAAATTATTGTTTGATACGGGTAGCATTGTAATTGATGAAAAAGGAGAGCAGGCGCTAAAAGCTCTTGCTAAAGTGCTAAAAACACAACCCGAAATTAATATTTCGGTAGAAGGCCACACCGATAATCAGAAAGTAAACAACTTGGGCCAAATTAAAGACAATTGGGATTTGAGTGTATTGCGTGCCACCTCGGTAGTACGATACCTGACCGATACTGAAAAAATTGAAAGTAGCCGCATTACTGCAACTGGTAAAGGGGAGTACCAACCTGTTGCCGATGGCAGCAGCCCCGAAATTCGCAGCCGCAACCGCCGTATAGAAATTGTGCTTTCGCCAAAATTAGACGAACTGTATCAGTTGATAAAATAAGTATCAACAAAAAAGCCCCGAGAATTTCTCGGGGCTTTTTTGTTAAAAGGGGCTATGGAATGTGACAAATGCCGGCAGCATTTTGTCTTTTTCCGATAGCAAAATATCAGGTTGATCTACTTGCCAATTTATAGCTAAAGAACTATCGTTCCAGCAAATACCAATCTCAGAAGCCTTGTTGTATAAAGCTCCACTAACCTTATAGCTAAAAATAGTATCGTTGGCTAGGGTAACAAATCCGTGTAAAAAACCGGGTGGAATCCATAGCATGGATTTGTTTTCACCGCTTAAATGTATGGTAAAATGTTCTCCGTAGGTTGGTGATTCTTTGCGAATATCTACCGCAACATCCAATACTTCGCCTTGTATTACCCGTACCAATTTTCCTTGTGCAAAAGGTGGGGCCTGTGCGTGTAAGCCACGTAAGGTGCCTTTCTGAGAAAGCGATTGGTTGTCTTGCACGAAATCAGCAGAAATACCCGCTTTATTAAATGCTTCTTGGTTAAAACTTTCGTAAAAATAACCACGTTCATCGGCAAAAATCTGTGGTTTAATTACGTAAAGTCCAGAAAGGGGGGTTGAGTTAAATTCCATGTACACTTTCCATTAAAGTACGATAAGCCACAAATTTATTCTCAAATTGGGCCAAGCCCTTGGCTTGTAAGTTTGGCGCAAATTCAGTTTGGTAGCGTTTGTACTGTTCCATATTATCTGCTAAGTATTGCATGCAATAGGTTACTCCTTCGTTTGGAGAATCTAACACTTTAAGCATTCTATTTGCGCTGAAACAACCGGTAGCCATTACCTCTGCTATGTGTTCGGTATGCATCCAATCTAACCAATCGGTTTCGATATCGGCATCTAAAATGAGTGTTACGTTATACAAAATCATCATACGAATATACATATTAGAAAGAGACATTTTAAGTAGCATTAAGACTATTCTATTTGCCAAAAAATCCTTAGATTAAACAACTATTTTGATATTGTATGAAAATTTATTTTAGCATTTGTGCCTTTTTCCTGGGTAATTTAATTTTTGCCCAGGTACCAGGTCCTTATTTTGTCAGCAAAAATCAACGTGTAGCTATACATACACTTCAAGGTACCGTGCAGGTTCAGGTATACAGCCCTACCATACTTAGGGTATCCTACACATCAGATACCCATAATGACTCATCTCTGGTTGTGGTTGCAAAGCAGATTAAAACTCGAGTAAGTGTGAAAGATTTAGGTAAAGAATTTCGTATCACTACCGATTCTTTACTACTTTTTATAGATAAGCAAAATTTACAAATCCAGTATTTTGCTGCCAAAAGTATACAACCAATTCTGAAAGCGAATGCTGAAGGCAATTAACTTAAATCTAGCCTTGAAAAAACCGAAGCCTTATATGGAGGTGGTTCACGTGCAATTAACATAAACCGACGTGGGTATCAATTAGAAAATTATCATCAGCCACATTATGGCTATAGCCTTGGCGAACAAAATCTCAACGTCTCTATCCCATTCATAACTTCATCTAAAGGTTATGGTATTTATTTTGATAATATTGCCGCTGGAACCCTCGATTTAGGCAAAACCAAAGCAGATGAATTGTGTTACCTTACCGAAAGTGGCAAGGCATCTTATTTTATTATGACGGGGAGCAACGACCAATTACTTGCCTCTTATACCCATTTAACCGGTAAGCAGCCCTTGCCACCACGTTGGGCTTTGGGCTTTATACAATCTCGGTTTGGGTATAAATCGGCCACCGAAACCATAGAAACAGTTAAGAAAACCATCGCTGCAGGTTACCCAATTGATGCTACTGTATTGGATTTATTTTGGTACGGCGATGTAAAAACAATGGGTAATCACGCATGGCGTCGCGATTCTTTCCCCGAGCCCGAGAAGATGTTGCATACCCTTAAAGAGTTGGGTGTAAAAACCATACCCATTACTCAAACCTTTGTAACCAAGCTTTCCGATAATTTTGCTGCGGCTAGTTCGGGTAATCTTTTGGCAAAAAATGCAAAAGGCGAAGATTATATAATTGAAGATTTTTGGGCTGGTGCTGCGGGCTTGGTAGATATTTTTAAACCGCAGGCACAACAGTATTTGTGGAACTTTTACCGCCAGCGAATTACTGAGGGTGTAGCCGGTTGGTGGTGCGATTTGGGCGAACCCGAGAAACATCCAGATGGGGTGATGCACAGCATAGGCAAGGCCAGAGATGTACACAGCATTTACCCTTTAACGTGGGCTAAAACAATTTTTGATGGGTACCAAAAAGATTTCCCCGAGCAAAGGGTGTTTAACCTAGCCCGTTCGGGTGGTGCAGGAATGCAGCGCTATGCCACTTTCCCTTGGAGCGGCGATGTGTTTCGTTCGTGGGGTGGCTACAAAGCACAAATCCCCATTATGTTGGGCATGAGTATGAGCGGTATGGGTTACATGCATGCCGATGCAGGTGGTTTTGCCCAAGGAGAAAAAGATGCCGAATTGTATATTCGTTGGATGGAATTTGCGGCTTTTACACCCATTTACCGAGCCCATGCCGATGCGGCGGTAGCCGCACCGGAGCCTATTTTTTGGGATGAGGCCACTCAAAAAATAGTGAAAGAGTATATCAACATGCGTTATCGCTTTTTGCCCTATACTTATTCATTGGCTTACCAAAATACCACTAGTGGCCGCCCCTTGGCTATGCCTATCAATTATTTTGAGCCAAACAACACCAAACTTGCAGCTGTGAACGATGAATATTTATGGGGCAAATATTTGTTGATAGCACCCATACAAGAAAAAGGAAAAACCAATAGAACAGTTTACTTCCCTAAGGGCAGGTGGATAAATTGGTGGACATCCGAATTGGCTAGCGATTCTACTGTGGTAGATGCGCCATTGGAACAAGTCCCCATTTTTGCCAAAAGCGGAAGTATTGTACCGATGACTATCAACTTAAAAAATACCGAAGCTTATACCGGCGATACCTTAGTTTTGCGCTATTTTGCCGATGCTATCCAGAAAGCGGAGTTTACGCTTTATGACGATAATGGCAAAGACCCCCAGGCCATTGCTCATGAAAAATATGAATTATTAAAGTTTAGGGGAATACCTAGTAAGCACACGCAAAAGGTTGAAATAAGAGGGGGCAAAACAGGTAGGCTACGTAACATTCGCATAGAATTGATACAGCCTGGTAAGCCCACCAAATTTATGGATACAACGTACAGTGGTGGGAAAAAAGTGGTGGTATTTACGCTATAGCGTATAAGGCCAACAAGCCTGGAGCTAAGAAGAGTAAGCCATCTAATACGATAAAATAGAATAATTCTTTCTGCTTGTCGGCTGTTTGTATACACCAAACAGCTACTCCCCATACTACTATAATAGGTATTAAAAGGCTCATAGAACAGGTAGATAAGTGCCACCAAATTACAGAAGAAAGCGCTAAAGAAAGGTGGGCGATAAATTGAGATTTCTGCTTACCCAAGACCACTGCTATGGTTTTTAAAGAGTAAATGCTGTCTTGATAAATATCACGCACATCAAAAGGGATGGCAATGGCCATAAAAAATAAAATGCGTTGAGCCAAGAGTAGCCACAAGGTACCAGCGTTATGACTTGCTGGGTTATTCATAATAGGGAGCAGGGTGGTGCTAAGTGCCCAAACTAGGGCAATAAGTACCAGTTTTAATCCCGGAATGTTTCGGAGGCTTACACGTTCTCCTCTAAAGGGCAGCAACGGAAGGCTATAGGCAATAGAAATAAGTGCCAAGCTTGCCAATACCACTTGTGCGGTAGCTGATAGAAAAAAACTCAGGCAAAGTGTAGATAATCCGCCAATTAAGGTAAACGTACTGCATAAATGCTGATGTTTACTCATCCATTGAACTCTTTTTAGCAGAGAAGCTGGTTTTTTGCCCGGATTAGAAAGCACCATACTTAAATTGTACAACGCTAGCGTAGCAAAAAAAACAAGAGTTACTACACGCAAATCAATCGTTTGGCCAAGTAGCTGATAGGTAAATGCTGTTTGTGCGGCAGCACCAGCTGCAATAAATAATTGGCTAAAAAGTATAAATTCTACGACTTGCCCGAGGTATGTTTTCATTTGCTTAAGCAGGTGCTAGGCCCGACTTCAATTCAAATATCGTAATCTCGGGTAAAATGCCCACTCTGCCCGGGTAACCCAAAAAGCCATAGCCAACATTTACATACAATTGCTGATTTTTTTCTTTATAAAGGCCTGCCCATTCTTTGTAAATATATTCTACGGGACTCCATTGAAATTCTTTGGTACGTACACCAAACTGCATGCCGTGGGTGTGTCCGCTAAACATAGCGTCAATTTGTGGATAGCTTTCTAAAACTTGCGCACGCCAATGAGAGGGGTCGTGGGAAAGTAATAATTTTACCGGAAAATGGTCTGTGTTTTGAACAGCCAAATCCATGCGACCATATTTCGCAAAACGCCCGGCTCCCCAATTCTCTATACCCAATATGCCAATTTCTTCTCCGCCTATTTTTATACTACGGTGTTCGTTGAGCAGCAAATTCCAGCCCATATTTTTGTGCGTTTGCTTTACATCTGCAAGGCTTTTTGCTTTAGCGGCCGAAGGGCCTCTGCCAAAAAAATAATCGCCATAATCGTGATTTCCGAGTACCGAGTAAACACCTAGCGGCGCCTTTATTTTCGAAAATATATCTTGATATTCTCTCATTTCGCTGGCTATATTATTTACCATATCGCCGGTAAAGAAAACAAGATCGGGCTTTTCCTTTATAAGCATTTCTACGCCACCCAACACAGCTTTTCGGTCATAAAAGCTACCCGAGTGAATGTCTGAAATTTGACCTAAAGTTATGCCATCAAAGGCTTTGGGTAGGTTGGCCAAATACAATTTTTGACGAACAATTTTATAATCGTATGCACCCGAAATGATGCCAAAAGATAAGGAACTGATGGGTAGTGCAGCAGCAACGATGCCTGCTTTTAATAAAAAATCGGAACGTTTTATGGGTTCGCCAACCATAGTGCTCGATTTTGTTTTAGTGGGTTTGCGTGTTGCCCAAATAGCTAACCTGCGTACATCATCAACCAGTAAAAAGAGTGCAAAAAACACTTTACCTACAAAACTTAAGAAAAAGGCAACCAGAATAATGGCCCGTATGGTTAGGCGAATATTGAAGTAAATACTGAGGAAAATTCCAATAAAAAATAGAAGAGAAATTCCCCACCAACTTATGCTAAATCGTTTTCTTTTTGCTTCAGACCAATTTGTACGGGC
>JAIPAN010000090.1 GCA_021740025.1 Sphingobacteriaceae bacterium | reverse complement strand
GGTTTTTATAAATAATACCACCTTTAAAAATGTACAATCGAGTGGCATGCTAAGTTATATCAGTGCACGTTCCCTACGTTTCGAGATTTCTTTTTATTATGAGGTGATGTTTAAGCAATTGCAAGATAACAATGCACTTTTTGATAAAGATGGAATGGATTTTTTCGATCGAAACCTTCCGATTGGTCATTTATTGAGAATCAGGAAATACCAAGTAACGAATACGGATAAAAAGAGTGGAAACTCGGCTCGTACACAAGAGGAGATGTATGAGGATTTTATATTTAAATTGCCAGAAACGAAGAAAATACTTACCTCTGATAAGTTAATTTTTCAAGCCAAAGTATACCGTGACAGATATGCTGCCTATAATTTTTTGTTAATTAAGATGATGGAGAAGAACGCCTTATTGCTCAAAGAATTGAGGCACATTCAGCATTAAAACCATTTTTTACGTTTAAACCACCAGTAAATAATCACCGTAATGGCTACCATACTAGCCAGCACTACAGGGTATCCCCAAACACTTTCTAGCTCGGGCATAAACTTAAAGTTCATGCCGTAAATGCCTACAATAAAGGTGAGGGGCAAAAAGAACACCGAAAAAGTAGTTAATACTTTCATTACCTCGTTGGTTTTTTGTGCCGATATAGAGAGGTAAATCTGTTGGAGATTCCCTACATCGTCGTGCAATTGATTAAAGAGAGTAAGCAATTTGGTATGTAAATCCTTGGCATCTTGCAGGGCTAAATTATGTGCTTTAAAGGCATTTAGCATATGTGTAATGTCTTCTGTTAAAATCAACAGTTTAATAATGATATTTATTTTGCGCTTGAGGTAATACAACTCACCTAAAATGTTTGGTTGTGTTTGGCGCAAAAACACTGCCGTTTCGTATTTATCGAGCTCGGCTGCCAACTGTAAAGCGGGTTTATTGTACGATTGTAAAACCTGCAACAAAATTTTAGTAGCAAGCTGAGCTGGGTTCTTGTACACCAATTTTCGCTCGAAAGAAGCTTGCAACTCTTCAATAAATGCTTGGGGCAGGCGGTGTACGGTAATAATAAAATCTTCGTTAAAAAATATAGCCACTTTGGTGCTTAATTGTTGTACCGTATGTAGCTTGTGTCCCAATACTTCATCTAGTATTTTTCGGGTAATTAAAAATTTAAAAGCACCCAAGTCTTCGGCCTTGGGCAAATGGTCGGGTTCTAGGCAATCGGCTAAGGTAGACTGGTTTAAGCCAAACTCTGCACTGAGCTCTTGCAACTCGGCAGCCGTTGGGTAGCTTACGTCAATCCAATTAAACCCATTTTGGGTGTGCTTTAAACGTATTACAGACATCTTATCTTCTCTTGTTACGCATAATCAGTATTATCACTACAAAAATGGCACAAAGTATAGCTAATTTCATTTTTCTATGAATATAAAATTTACAATAGTCTAATATACTCAAAGGCGGGCATACTGTTAAATATTGTTATTCGTTTTAGAAAGCCAAGGTGCATCTATACCTTTGCAAACGAATTACAATCCATATGAAAATTTTAAATCTATTTATCCTTACCACCTGCATTGCAACGCTCTTGAGTGCTTGTGGCACCACCTCTAAAATTGCGGCTTTAAAACCTGAAGCTAGTTACGCTTCTGATATCGTGTACGATAAGCAAATTTCCTATGCCAATATCCCCTTAGAAATTCAGGTAGCCGAACTTCAAAATCAAACCAATACGCATTTAAGCGGCTTAATATATGAGGATGCCAATTTGGAAGACGATAAGGTGATGCTAAAAGTATGGAAAGAAGCACCCATTGTAATCAGGGAAGTGAATGGCAGATTGGCTATGGAATTGCCCTTAAAGATTTGGGCAAAAGTAAAATATGGTATCGATAAATTCGGCTTCTCGGTATACGATACCCGTGAAGTAAACTTAAACGGAGTTATTAAACTCAAATCGGCAGTAATTGTACAAAATTGGAAATTGATAACCCAAACACAAATTGAAGGTATTGATTGGGTAGAAAGCCCGAGCATTGTTATTGCCGGTAGAGAGTTGCCTGTTACCTACCTCATCAATCCGGTACTTTCACTATTTAAAGGTAAACTAGCCAAAAAAGTAGACGATGCCATTGCCCAATCTTTCGATATTAAACCCTATGTAGTTGCGGCCCTAGAACAATTGGCTAAGCCTATACAAGTAAACCCCGAGTATAAAGTTTGGGTGGGCATGCAACCTTTGGCGTTGTATGCTAGCCCCACCACGTTGGCCAATCAAAAAATCAGTTTTAATTTGGGTATGAAAGCCTATATAGAAACGTCTATAAATGCCCAACCCAGCCTAAAGTTTGATAAAACCCAGCTCAATTTGGCGCCCAATACCCTGCCTACTACCGATTTTAGTTTAAGCATAGCCAATATTATTACCTACCCCAATGCGGCGGCCTTGGTACAACAAAATTTTGCCGGCCAAACCTTTAGTTCGGGTAAAAGAGCGGTTACTATAAACCATATAGATTTATGGGGAAAAGAAGGTAAATTAATTGTTGCGCTAAACATGACTGGAACCGTAAATGGAACCTTTTACTTGAGTGGAATACCTAAATACGATGCTGCAAAAAAAGAAGTGTATTTAGAGGGAGTAGATTTTGTATTAGATTCTAAAAACAAATTACTTAAAACCGGCGATTGGTTGGTACATGGCTTAATTGCCAAAAAAATACAAGAAAGCTGCCGTTTTTCTATTGCCGAGTATTTAACCAACGGACAAAAAACTGCTGCAGCCTACCTCAATGGCTACCAACCTGTAAAAGGCATTCATGTAAGCGGCGCCTTAACTACCATGCAACCTGGCCAGCTTATTTTAACCCCGCAAGCCATTGTATCTATGTTAGAAGCAAAGGGTAAAGTGGTTATTAAAGTAGATGGCTTGGACTAAGTAGTTTATTCAACGCTCACTGTAAGACCTTCTTGTTGTAAGATTTTACGATAAATTTCCATTTCAGTAAACGAACCTTCTAAGACAGCTGTTTTCCCTTCGGTGTGTACCAACCAAGCAATTTTTTCGGCTTGCAATTCCGTATAATCTAGGTATTTCACCAAGCAGTAAATCACATGCTCGAAGGTGTTTACATCGTCATTCCATAAAATGAGCCGATGCATAGATTTTAGGGATACTAGAATCTCATCGAGTGTAAAGGTTTCTTCCTGAGTTTGTGTGCCCATTTTACAAAGATACAAAAGCTGAACTTTAACTTCCTTTGGTGTTACGAATCATTTGTTCCAACATATCCCACATGTCAGGAGTAACGGCTTCAAGGCCATTAAATTGCCCAGCTCCTTGTAGCCATTCGCCGCCATCAATGGTAATTACCTCACCGTTTACATATCCCGAAAAATCGGAAATTAAATAGGCCGCCAAATTGGCTAATTCTTGATGTTCGCCCACACGTTTAAGCGGCACACGGTTTTTAAAATCGAATTTCTTGGCTAAATCGCCTGGTAATAACCGATCCCAAGCACCTTTGGTTGGGAAAGGTCCCGGAGCAATGGCGTTACAACGAATGCCGTAATGGCCCCACTCAGCAGCCAACGAACGGGTCATGGCCAATACGCCACCCTTGGCACATGCCGAAGGCACTACATAACCCGAGCCGGTAAAGGCATAAGTGGTTACAATATTTAAAATGCTGGCTGGCTGTTTTTGTGCTATCCAATGTTTACCAAAAGCTAAGGTGCAGTTTACGGTACCTTTTAAAACAATATCAATAATAACTCCAAAAGCCTTCGCCGAAAGGCGTTCGGTAGGAGAAATAAAATTACCAGCTGCATTGTTTAATAAGCCATGCACAGCACCAAAGGTTTCTAAAGTTTGTTTCAGTATCTGTTCTACTTCAAAATCGTTGCGTACATCACAGGCTAAGGCCAATACTTTTCCGCCCGTTTTTTCTTCCAATTCGGCTGCTGTTTTTTGCAATACGTCTAACTTCCGGCTGGTAATAACCACATTGGCACCTAATTCTAAAAAATAGGTACTCATGGCCTTGCCCAAGCCGGTTCCACCGCCTGTAACTACAATGGTTTTGCCTTTTAAGGCATTGTCTTTTAACATGGGTTCGTTATACATTCGCTTTTTTTTGTAGGTTTTGGATGATGGTATGTAGAATAGAACGTGTACTTGGTGCCCACCATTGTTTCAGCATTACTTCGAGGGTGGCATTTTGGTCGGCCCGAACTTTTTCTAGTAATTCTGCACGCAGATTTTGTTTACTTTGTTGCCAGGTGGTCCAATCAAGTCCAACATACTGTTTCATTTTGCGCTGGGCCGTAGTGAGTACTACATTGGGAGCTACTACCTCATCTACTAAGCCAATGCTTAAGGCTTCTTCAGCTCTAAATAATTTACCTTCTAATAAACTTTGGTAGGCTTTGCCTTGTCCCAGCCAAAAGGCGTATAAGTGAAAAATGCTATCGGGTACAATAATGCCTACAGGTACCTCATTCAGTCCAATAATATATTTTCCTTCGGCCATAATGCGGTAATCGGAACAAATAGCCAATACGCAACCCCCGGCAGGACTATGCCCGCTTATAGCACTTATTAGGGGCTTTTTAAATCCGGCTAAAACCGATACCATGTGTAAGAAATCTTTCCAAAATTGTCTAATCTGCTCCTCGTTATAGGTATATAATTCAATAAGGTCTAAACCTGCCGAGAAAAAGCCTTCTTTGCCTGTTAAAATTACACCGCCCACCTGGTCATCGGCTTCCAGGTTTTTGAACATATCGCTCAGTTCACTAACCATTTCGCCATTAATGGCGTTGGAGCTTCCTCGGTTTAAGGTAATATAGGCAATGTGATCTTGTACACTAACTTGTATCGTATTCATTTACAGGTTTGTTAAAATTGGTTTTTCCACATCATGCTCTCTACGGGGCGTGTGGTTTTGTTATTGTATTTCGCATTTCCCTTGCTGTTATACATGGTGGCAATATCGCCTTCTACCACAAAATAAATAAGTTGGCCAATGGGCATACCAGCATAAATGCGTACGGGTTGTGCGCAAGAGATTTCTAGGGTCCAGGTATTGCAAAAACCTACATCGCCTTTACCGGCAGTAGCATGTATATCAATACCTAAACGGCCGGTACTCGATTTCCCTTCTAAAAAAGGCACATGTGCATGCGTTTCTGTATATTCTAAGGTTACGCCCAAATACAGGGTGCCAGGTTGCAATACAAAGCCTTCTTTCGGAATTTCAAAATGATCAATTTCGTTATGCGCCTTGGCATCTAGTACTCGGTTTTTGTAGGTGGCCAAGTATTTACCCAAATGCACATCGTAAGAGTTGGTTCCTAAGCATTCGGGTTTATACGGTTCAATAATAATGGTGCCTTTTTCAATTTCTTCTAAAATGCGTTTGTCTGAAAGTATCATGTATTTGGTATATCTGTTGCACTAAATTTATAAATTATTTTTGCGATACACAGCAAGCGGGTCCTCTTTTTTTGCGCCCTGCAATATATGCCGTATTTTTGGGGCACCATGGCACTCGTTTATCAAAAAGATCTACACGGTTTGGCTACGCTAGCTATTTGGAAGATTGAAGAATCGGCCGATGAACTAGTAGCTAAATTACAGCTAGACGAGCAAGAACAAGCCTATTTTGAGAGTTTAGGCCAACATAAACGC
>JAIPAN010000089.1 GCA_021740025.1 Sphingobacteriaceae bacterium | reverse complement strand
TGCCGATTATCAACGTATTTTGTCTACTGGCTTAAGCGATAAACAATTGCAGTACGAAGCCATAAAAGCACAAAAAGAAATTGCCTTGTCGCCCAATACCAAAATCATTATTATGGGCAATAGCAAAGGAGCGCCGGTGATTATTGGGAATAACTAATGCATGCAGAATAGTTTATACCAACCTTTTAAAACCCTGCAATTTGATGCAAAGCACTGCTTTTTAAGTGGGCAGGCGCTGGTATCGCCCGAAGAAGAAATTGGTGTATTTGCGCCTTGGTTTTTGCAATCCTTTGGCTTAGCAGATCGTCCGTTTAAATTACTTGATGAGAGCATTACCAGCTACCAACAACTTAAAATTCCTTGTAGCAGCGCTGTGTATGAAGAGGCCTTAGCGCCGCTAGAAGCTGAAATACAAGAGGCTTTTTCGAAAGGTTATGAAGGGCTAAAAGAAGTTTCGGAAATTAAACTTTTTCAGTGGATAGCCAAACTTTTATATGGTATTATTTACCACGAAATTAAACAAGGTATACGTCAACAAAAAACTCTTGGCGAACCCTTTACGTTATCGCAAGCTATGGCGCACAAGTTTGAAAACTTGCACATCATGCTGCAGTCACTCGTTCAGCCTATTAGCTTTGAAGAACCTAAACCCTGGAGCATTCGGGTGTTTAAACTAGACCAAGAAGACGATTTTTTTAGCTACCGCGACGAGCTAAATACCTTAAGCTTTAGCTTGCGTGCCCACGATTTTGGCATTATTGCTTGCTTGCAGGATAATGGTACCAATGCGCACTACCACCACGAAGTATTGGAAATGTGTAATGGGCGAACGTTAAGTCCGGCTCAGTTTGAAGAACTCTGTGCTCGTTTTTTTTATTCGGCATATCTGTTTAATCGTTTACCCGAATACGCCGTTCTGCCAACTCCCGATACCATATTTGTAGAGGCCATGCCGCTTCAAGGCATAAGCAGTAAGCCCATTTTTGATGTTTGGGATGTAAAAACCTACGGACAAGTGCTCGAAAATTTCTGGAAACCTTGGGGATTTACCCTATTCGAAATTATTAAAGACCCAGAAAATCCGATGAGCTTTTTAACAGATGAAACTGGCGCCTTTCAAAACCATCCACTCCACTAATTATCTGCCTAACAGTTGGCCCAAAAAGTAGGGCACAATATCTGGGTGAAACAAAACCGTAATACTCACGCCTGCCAAGGCCCCGTAAAAATGCGCATCGTGGTTTATATGATCACTTGAATTACGAGAGGCGTACCAGCAATAGCCCAAAAACAGAAATCCATACAATACCGCCGGAATAGGAATGGGCAATGGGAAAATCATCATTTTGGTAAGCGGATAAAATAAAATATAGCTGAACACTATGGCGCAAACCGCTCCCGATGCACCTAAACTATTGTACCAAAAATCGTTTTTATGTTTTAAAATAGAGCCTAAATCGCTCAATACTAAACTGAGTACATACAAACCTGCAAATTGCCAATGGCCAAAACTGCTTAAGGAAGCTAAGGTTTGCTCCAAAGGGAAAGCGAAAAAATAAAAGGAGAGCATATTTACGAGCAAATGCCCCCAATCTTTATGAATTAAGCCGCTGGTAAACACCGAGTACACCCGTTGTCCTCGGCTTACACTATACGGATGTAGCATAAACTTGCCGTAAACCTCGTGGTTGGAGAAGGCGTAAATACTCGTGATGGCCGTAAACAATAAAATAATGCTGGCAACTGGGGTCTGGCTTAAATATTCTTGCATAAATTGGGTTTTACATGCTTCGGTATTTAAAAATACATGAATTTTATGCAGTATATAGATTTTTAGCAATAAAAATAATATGTTGGCTATTTCCTGATAAAATAACCTATTAAACAGTATTTTTCGATCTTAGTTTCAATTAAATGGGAAAAAATAACCAAAAGAAGGTGTAAATACTAACTACTTAACTCCAGTCGTTTTAGCTCAAAACATAAAGAATAAAACGATGAAAGCGCTTCATAAAGCACCCTCAAAGATCTCTGGAATTGGACTATTTACAACCATTCACTTAAACTCCGAAGAAATTATTTTACACCTAACTGGCGATTATATTTTTCATGATTATACCCCAAAATTTGCAAAAGAAGGATCAAACTGGATTGGCATTGGACCAAACGAATGGCTTATTCCACCTAAGGGAAGCCCCGTACTATTTGTAAACCACTCCTGCAAACCCAACGTATTTATTAATCAGTATTTAGAATTAGTTGCTGCTAAGCCATTAGAACCCAATACCGAGTTGCTGTTAGATTATTCATCAACAGAATTAGACCCTTATTGGGAAATGCCCTGTGCATGTAAAAATGATAATTGCCGGAAATTGATTAAAAATTTTGAATCTTTACCGAGCCTACTAAAAGTAAAGTACAGTTATTTTATTCATCCTTGTTTTTGGAAAACATCGATAGAAAAAGAATGGAAATAGAGCCCTAAAAAACAAAAAATGCGTGGGCAAGTAGCCCGAGTGAAATAGGTACTGCGACTACCCACGAACAACGGACTACACCCACGCAATTGTGATGCATTAAAATCCATTTTTTGTTCGTTTATAAAAAAAAGTCGCAGTTTAAAATCACCAAAATAGCTGATGCAATATTTTGATGTCTACAAGTAGCATGTCTATTTGTAGATATTGATATACAAAGGTACGTATAAAAAATATGCTCAATGCACAATTTTTCAGGAAATTAAGGGGGCCTTTTATTCGCTAGGTTTATAGGTAGATTTAGCCAATTTTACTTGGTACAGCCACTAAATTACTAGTGGCTTTGGCTAAAATTTTATCGGAATGATGGATGAGTTCTGCTTGAACATATATGACTGTTCGGCCATTGCGAATTACTTTGGCTTTTGCCACCACTTCATCGCTTACTTTGGCAGCATTAATAAAATCAACTACCAGGTTGAGCGATACAAAAGCTTGTTCTTTGTTCAAGCTGGCAACCGCTGTGCCTATTACATCGTCTAACATTCCGGAAATAACGCCGCCATGCAACATACCAAACGGATTGGTCATATCGGGCCGAACGGCAAAACGAACAGCAACCTCACCCAATTCGGCCTGTTCTAACACACCATCAAGCCAATGTGCAAAAGGCGATGGGCTATTCTTGGTAGATTTACCAATATGTTCCTGCAACCAAGCCAAGCGTTTGTTTTCCATAAGCAGCTTAGGCTTTTTTAGCCCAATTATCTTTTAGGGTAACTGTTCGGTTAAACACTAAATTCTCGGCAGTGGTATCGGTATCTAGGGTAAAATATCCTTTGCGAATAAATTGATATCCACGTCCCAATTCGGCTGTAGCCAAATCGGGTTCTATATAAGCCTCAGAAAGCACCTGCAAACTCGTTGGGTTTATATACTCCTTAAAATCGCCGTCTTCGTTCGATGGATCTTCTGCTTGAAACAAGCGATCGTATAAGCGCACTTCGGCAGTTTTAGCGTGGGCTACACTTACCCAATGAATGGTACCTTTTACATGCAAGCCACTGGTATCGTTACCCGATTTAGATTCGGGAATATATTCGCAATGTACTTCGGTTACTTTGCCAAAATCATCGGTTTTAAAGCCGGTGCAGGTTACAATGTATGCGTTTTTTAATCGTACGCTCAAACCTGGGGCCAAGCGGAAATATTTTTTCTCGGCTTCTTCTTTAAAATCTTCACGCTCAATCCACAATTCTTTGCTAAACGGTATACTTCTCAATCCATCGCCACCCTCTACTTCCGGATTATTTTCTCCGTGGAGAAGTTCTTCTTGACCATCGGGATAATTGGTAATTAGCAATTTAATGGGATCGAGCACCGCCATCCGTCGCCACGCCGTTTTGTTTAAATCTTCGCGAATGCAAAATTCCAACAAACTCATTTCTATCAAATTTTCACGTTTAGCTACGCCAATTTTATCGCAAAAATTACGAATACTGGCAGGGGTATATCCACGACGGCGTAAACCACTAATGGTCAACATCCGAGGGTCGTCCCAGCCGTTTACGAATTTCTCATTTACCAACTGCAGCAATTTGCGTTTGCTCATTACAGCATAATCGATATTCAATCGGGCGAACTCGTATTGTTTTGCAGCGAAGATTTCTAATTTTTCAATAAACCAATCGTATAATGCACGGTGCGGAATAAACTCCAAGGTGCAAATAGAGTGGGTAATTTTTTCAATAGCATCACTTTGCCCGTGTGCAAAATCGTACATCGGGTAAATACACCAAGCATCGCCTGTACGGTGATGCGTAGCATGTTTAATGCGATACATCAAGGGATCGCGAAGGTGCATATTGGGTGCAGCCAAATCAATTTTAGCCCGTAAAACTTTAGCACCATCTGGATATTTTCCGGCTTTCATTTCTTCAAATAATTGAAGATTTTCTTCGATGCTACGGCTGCGGTAAACCGAAGGGGTGCCGGGCACAGTGGGAGTTCCCTTACCGGCGGCAATTTCTTCAGCCGTGCTATCATCTACATAAGCCAAATCTTTTTTAATCAGTGTTACAGCAAATGCATACAGCTGGTCAAAATAATCGGAGGTATATAATTCTTGAGCCCAATCAAATCCCAACCACTTTACATCTTTTTTAATACTCTCTACGTATTCGGTTTCTTCAGTAGTGGGATTGGTATCATCGAAACGCAAATTGGTTTTGCCACCATATTGCTCAGCCAAACCAAAATTTAAACAAATAGATTTGGCATGACCAATGTGTAAATAGCCATTCGGTTCCGGCGGGAAACGGGTAAGTACCCGACCGCCGTGGGTGCCACTTTTTAAATCTGCTTCAATAATTTCTTCCAAGAAATGTAATGACCGCTCTTCACTCATAATTTATCTTTTGTTTTAATTTAGATAGGGGAACAAAAATAATAAAATTACCCCGCATTGCACCATGTATCTAGTTGCTAGTGCATTGATATTTTCTTGCTATTTTTACACTTTAAAACAAAAAACCTTGAAAAGACCAATACGTGTATTAGTTGCCAAAGTAGGCTTAGATGGCCACGATAGAGGAGCCCGCATTATTGCTACATCCTTACGTGATGCAGGCATGGAAGTAATTTATACTGGTTTGCGCCAAACGCCTGAAATGGTGGTAAATACCGCACTACAAGAAGATGTAGATGCCATTGGTGTTTCCATTTTGTCTGGAGCACACCTCACCGTTTTTCCAAAAATTATAGACTTAATGAAGGCCAAAGGGCTAACAGATGTACTTCTCACCGGCGGAGGCATTATACCAGATGCCGATACTGAAAAACTACAAGATATGGGGGTAGGTAAATTATTTGCTCCGGGTGCAAACACCCAAGAAATTGCACTTTATATCACAAATTGGGTAGCCGAAAACCGCTCTTTTTAACAGCTTCATATGAACTACGAAAACCTCTTTTTATCGCTAAATAACCGCATTTTACGCATTACCATCAATCGCGAAAGCAAATTAAATGCGCTAAATAAATTAACCTTGGCCGAGTTGCATGTTGCACTAAGCGATGCTTTTAACAATCCCGAGGTGGGCGGCATTATACTGACCGGAGCTGGGCCAAAAGCTTTTGTGGCCGGTGCAGATATTAGTGAATTTGCCGATTTAAATACCGATGAAGGGCGTATTTTTGCTCAGGAAGGGCATCATAAAGTATTTGATCGGATGCACA
>JAIPAN010000088.1 GCA_021740025.1 Sphingobacteriaceae bacterium | reverse complement strand
ATATGAGGTTTATTTTAAATTAGTTTTCAGATAAATACTATATACAAATATACGTTGCTTGTAAGGTTTTTAGTCTCTATTTACTTAAGTTTTACTCCGTTTTGACTTGAAGAATGCTTTCACCAGTTCTCCGCATTCCTCGGCTTTTATACCGCCAATGAATTCGGTTTTAGGATGAGTGAGGGTTTGATTAATTCGAGTAAAACCCCGTTGTGTATCGTAGGCGCCAAATACTAGGCGGCTAATTTGTGTCCAGTAGGAAGCCCCGGCACACATTACGCAGGGTTCTAGGGTTACATACAAGGTGCAATCGGTTAAATATTTTCCGCCCAAATAATTAGCGGCGGCGGTAAATGCTTGCATTTCGGCATGGGCTGTTACATCGTTTAAGCGTTCGCTAAGGTTGTGCCCGCGGCCAATAATACGGCCTTTACACACAATAACCGCACCTATAGGCACCTCATCGAGTTCGAGGGCTTTATGAGCTTCTTTTAAAGCTTCGTTCATAAAATACTCATCGGGCGCTAAGCTTGGCTCGTCGCCAAAATTCACATAGTTCATGGTATGCCAAAGGTAGAAAATGAAAAGGAAATCTTTGACTAGATTTGTGCCATGCACAGCATCTATTTACGTAAAGGAAAAGAAAAGGCCGTAAGGAAATTACACCCCTGGATTTTTTCGGGGGCTATTGAAAAAATAACGGGTAAGCCCAATAATGGCGATTTGGTAACCGTATTAGACGCCAAAGGTGATTTTTTGGCTACTGGTTTTTACAATGCACAATCGAGAGTGGCGGTACGGGTATTGGCTTGGGATGCCGAGCAGGTGATTGATGAAACCTGGTGGCGTAGCCGCATACAGCAAGCAGTGAGCGCTCGTACGCAGCTTTTGGCTACTGCTGAAACGAATACCTGTAGATTGATTTTTAGTGAGGCCGATTACTTGCCAGGTTTAATAGTAGATAAATATGCCGATTTTTTATCGGTACAAATACTAACCTCGGGTATGGAAAAAGCCAAAGCTATTTGGCTAGATGAATTGCAAAAATTGTTAAAACCGAAAGGCATTTTTGACCGGAGCGATGCCCATGCCCGTGCGCACGAAGGTTTAGACCCTTCGGCAGGTATTTTAGCAGGTGTGGCGCCACCAGAATTTATTGAGGTGGTTGAAAACGGCATTCACTACCAAGTAAATATTGCCGATGGGCAAAAATCGGGCTTTTACTGCGACCAACGAGATAACCGTAAAAAGGTGGCTGCTCACAGCAAAGGGAAAGTGATATTGGATTGCTTTTCGTATTCGGGCGGTTTTACCTTAAACGCCTTGGCTGCCGGTGCTAAAAAGGTGGTTAGTGTAGATAGTTCGGCTTTGGCAATTGATACCTTGAAAAAGAATATCAAACTAAATGGCTTTAAAGCGTCGCAACAAACGTGCATCCAGTCTGATGTAAATAAACAGCTTCGTATTTTTTTAGAGAGTGGTGATACATTCGATCTTATTGTGCTCGATCCACCCAAATATGCACCCTCACGTTCGGCTTTAACCAAGGCTTCGAGAGCGTATAAAGATTTAAATCGCTTGGCCATGGGTCTATTAAACAAAGGCGGCTTATTGGCTACTTTTTCTTGCTCGGGAGCCGTAGATATAGATACCTTTAAGCAGATTTTGGCTTGGGCCGCTTTAGATGCCGGCAAAGAGGTGCAGTTTATCGATCAGTTTTGCCAACCCGAAGATCACCCCATACGCTCTTCTTTTCCTGAGGGAGAATATTTAAAGGGCCTGCTGTGTAGAGTATTTTAATCTTCTTTAGGTGCCTCGGGGGTGTTGTGTAATTGCACCGGTTTCGTTTTGCTTTTTACCCGCAAGTTGAGCATTTCTACCAAAACCGAGAAGGCCATAGCAAAGTACACGTATCCTTTTGGTATGTGTTGTTCAAAGGCTTCGGCTAATAGCGACACACCAATGAGCAATAAAAATGATAGTGCCAACATTTTAACCGTTGGATGCTTGTTTACAAAGTTACTAATGCCTCCAGCGGCTAGCATCATTACGATTACGGCAATAATTACAGCGGCAATCATTACTTCTACGTGGCTGGCCATGCCCACAGCGGTAATCACCGAATCGAGAGAGAATACAATATCTAATAAGAGAATTTGTACGATGGTTGCTGAGAAAGAAAGTTTCTTTTTAGTCCCTGCACTGCTTTCTGCACCTTCCAATTTTTCGTGTATTTCACTGGTGCTTTTATAAATTAAGAACAAACCACCAATCAATAAAATTAAATCGCGACCCGAAATGGCTAATTTTTCTACCCATTCGCCTTCAGTTAGGCCGATTAAATTAGCCATGTTGAAAAGGGGCGTGGTGAGGGTCATCATCCAACTTAAGGAAAGTAATAGCAATACCCGGGTTATCATAGCAAGGGCTAAACCCAGCTGACGGGCTTTTTGTTGTTGGTTTTCCGGTAATTTTCCGGCCAAAATGGAGATGAAAATAATATTATCGATGCCTAAAACCATTTCTAATACGCTTAGAGTAACAAGTGAAATCCAAATTTCGGGGTTGCTTAAAAATTCCATAAAACGAAAGTACAATTTATACGGCTAAAAAGCTATCAATTGCCTGCACTGCCCGCTGAAAGCGTACGTCCCCTTGCCCCGAAATTACTTGGTAATTGGCCTTAATAGCTTTCAACTCTTGGTGCCATACTTGCATAAAATGCTCTCGTTGGTTCGGAAAATCTCGTAGGGGGTCTTCCTCCCAAGCTAAGTCTACATCCATAAGCAAGTAGAAATCGTACGTGTGTTTGGGCAACTCATCTAGCACTTCTTGTGGCGATTGCCCGAAAAAAGCATCACTCCAAATTTTTACGGTAATAAAGGTAGTATCGCAAATTAAGAGTTTGTTGGCTTTGGGCAGTAGTTCTTTTTCTAAGGATAACTGTCCATGGAACATGTTAATTTCATCTTGCCAGGTGCAGGGTGCTGTCAATTTTTCGCAGTATTCGCGGGCATACTCGGGCACCCATACGGTATGGTAGTGTGCAGCTAATAGAGCAGAAATACTCGATTTTCCAGTAGATTCGGGCCCAACAACGGCTATTTTTTTTATACCCTCTCTCATGCTTTTTGTTGGTTAAACTCTTTCCGCCAAGCTAAATAACCCATGAGCGCAATGTAGATGTATAAAGCATACATGCCTGCGGTAAGGTGCAAGCCTTTGGCTAGGTAAACACCCACGTAAATCATGTCTACAAAAATCCAAATAAGCCAGTTTTCTACTACTTTTCGGGCCAAGAAAATTTGTGCTACCAAGCTACAGGCGGTGCAAAAACTGTCAACAAAGGGGAAAGCAGCATCGGTTTTATGGTACAGAAAGAAGCCAATAAGTGCAGTAAATACAGCTATACCAAGTAAAGAAAGCAGAATTTCTATTTTGCTAATGCGCTTTACAGGTACCTTGGGTGCATCGGTGGGTTTCCTACTCCAAAACCACCAGCCATATATGTTCATGGCTAAGAAATATACCTGCAGGCCTGTATCGGCATAGAGTTTTGCTTCTAAAAAAATAACAATATAAATGCCCACACTTACAATGGCAATGGGCCAATTCCAAATGTTGTTTTTGGCGGCTAAATACACGCATAAAATACCTGTAATTACCCCAACTATTTCTAAGAGCGACTGCTCTTGCAGCCAGGTTTTTAGTGTTTCAATCACGATAAAGTATTTTCTTACATTTTTTTCTTGCCCTTTAAGCGCATTTAATGTACCATAAAACCAATTAAAAAATTTCGCTACAATACCATTGATTTTACATGTAAGATTTTCAAACTTAAGAAGAACTCGGCCAATTTCTACTAAAAATCCCCTCGATTTTCACCAAGGGGATTTTTGACCAACCAAATTGTAACTAACTATTGTACTTGGCATCAGAAACCAACTACCTCATTACATAAGGCTATAACGTAATAAGAATTGAATTTGTTTTACACACTACATTTTTTTTGTTTTTTAGCCTACAAATTAAGTCCAATTTCATATCTTTATGCCCCGACACATAAGTCGGGATTTTCGCATAAAACGCATAGGAAAATCCCACATTTTAATAGCCCTATGCCTAAAGATACCTCCATTAAATCTGTCCTGATCATCGGTTCTGGACCCATCATCATCGGTCAAGCCTGTGAGTTTGATTATTCTGGTTCGCAAGCCGCACTTTCTTTAAAAGAAGAAGGTATCAGCGTATCCATCATCAACTCAAACCCGGCAACCATTATGACCGACAAGGTAATTGCCGACCATGTGTATTTATTGCCGCTAACTTGCGAAAGTCTTGAACAGATTTTAACGGAACAAAAAATAGATGCCGTATTGCCTACCATGGGCGGCCAAACGGCCCTAAATCTTTGTATTGAGGCAGACGAGCAGGGACTTTGGAAAAAATACGGAGTTAAAGTAATTGGGGTAGATGTTGCAGCCATAGAAAAAACCGAAAATAGGGAAGAGTTTCGTAAACTGATGGTGGAAATTGGCGTAGGAGTTGCAAAATCGAAAATTGCCAATTCCTTTTTAGAAGGAAAAGAAGCCGCACAAGATATTGGGTTCCCGCTGGTTATACGCCCAAGTTATACATTGGGTGGCAAAGGCGCAGGTTTTGTACATAAAAAAGAAGATTTTGATGCAGCTTTAAGCCGTGGCTTGCAAGCATCGCCCACCCACGAGGTATTGGTAGAGCAAGCCGTGTTAGGCTGGAAAGAATATGAGCTCGAATTGCTTCGCGATAATAAAGACAATGTGATTATTATTTGCTCCATCGAGAATTTCGATCCGATGGGCATTCATACTGGTGATTCGATTACGGTGGCTCCGGCCATGACGCTGAGCGATCGTTGTTACCAAGACATGCGTAACCAAGCCATTAAAATGATGCGGGCAATTGGCAATTTTGCTGGTGGCTGTAACGTGCAGTTTTCGGTAAACCCGGCTAACGACGAAATTATTGCCATTGAAATTAACCCACGGGTTTCTCGTTCATCGGCTTTAGCCTCTAAAGCAACCGGATATCCGATTGCTAAAATTGCCGCTAAATTGGCCATTGGTTATAATTTAGATGAAATTGAAAATCAAATTACAAAAACTACTTCCGCCTATTTTGAACCCACACTAGATTACGTGATTGTAAAAATTCCACGCTGGAACTTCGATAAATTTAAAGGAGCAAATACTCAGTTGGGCTTACAAATGAAATCGGTAGGTGAAGTAATGGGTATTGGCCGTAGTTTTATTGAAGCCTTGCAGAAAGCCTGCCAGAGTTTAGAAACCAACCGTTTAGGCTTAGGTGCCGATGGTCGCCAAAGTCGCAATCTTGAAGAAATTATGCACAGCTTGGAGCACCCAAGCTGGGATCGTTTATTCCATGTAAAAGATGCCTTTAGTTTAGGTGTTCCGATGGAATCTATTCGGAAAATCACCCATATAGATAAGTGGTTCTTGGTACAAATTCAGGAATTGGTTACGCTAGAACAAGAATTAAAAAACTTTACGTTAGAAACGATCTCTAAAGACTTTTTCATCACCCTAAAACAACGGGGTTATTCGGATGCGCAATTGGCTTGGCTGTTGGGCAACGTAACGGAAGATGAAGTATACAATCGCCGCCGTGAATTGGGTATTAAACGGGTGTATAAAATGGTAGATACGTGTGCTGCGGAATTCCCGGCACAAACACCATATTATTACTCTACGTTCGAAG
>JAIPAN010000087.1 GCA_021740025.1 Sphingobacteriaceae bacterium | reverse complement strand
GGCTAGCTGCCCAAGGTCAGCAAAAGTCTCGGGTGCAATTGGTGTCGTCGCTAAAAATAATTGGCATGCCTACTGTAGATTTATTAAAAGTAATACGCCCTGTTTTTTCGCAAGATGGTTCTACCCTATCGGCAGATAGTGCCTTATTTAACCAAGCCCAAAACACCTTTGATGCCTTTAGCAATGTAGTTATTACCCAAACAAGTGGCACTAAAATATATTCGGATACGCTAAACTACAATGGCAATACCAAAATTGCCTTGCTTACACGCCGCGTTCGCCTGGTTGATGGCGATGCCGTTTTAACCACCGAATACCTCACCTACAACTTAGGCACCCGAATTGGTACCTATACCGGCGGGGGTAAAATTGTAAATGGTAAAAACGTATTGACAAGTAAAAATGGCTATTATTTTGCCAACAGTAGAGATGCTTATTTCCGTTACAACGTGGTAATTACTTCACCCAATACCACCATTAATTCAGATACGCTCCGCTACAACACGGGTTCAAAAATTTCCTATTTCTACGGCCCTACACATATTAAGGGTAAGGACGATACGCTGTATACTGAAAATGGGGAGTACAATACCACCTACGACCAAGCCAAGTTTGGCAAAAACAATTTATATACGCAAGGCAGTAAAAGCCTTACCGGTGATAGCTTGTTTTATGATGGCAAACGTGGTTATGGACGTGCTGTTAAAAACATTGTTTTTATTGATACCGCCGAGAAAATTACGCTTAAAGGCAATTTGGGTATTTATAAAAAGGCGGATGAAAGCACCTTGGTTACCCAAAATGCCTATGTTATATTAAGTACTGAAAACGATTCCACACTGGTGGATTCTATTTGGCTAACTGCCGACACCTTAGTAAGCCGTGTAGTACTGCGACGAAATTTGAAGCCACTTCAGGTAATGGAGCCTAAAAACGATTTGGAAATTATGGCTGAAACGGAAAAGGCAACCACTACAGATACCGGCATACCAGAAGAGGAGAGTAACAATTTACCTGTAAAAGTAGCTACAGAACCTGCGGAAGCCCCCAGCAAAAAAGAAGAAAGGCAAGCAGGCAAAGCCGCTAAAAAACAAGCCTCGACTATTCCACTACAGGTACCCGAAGAGGTTCATTTAGATACCGTAAAAACACGTATAATATTGGCATACCACCACGTTAAGGTATTTAAATCAGATTTGCAGGCCAAGGCCGATTCGCTCTATTTTAATTACAGCGATTCTATTATGCGTTGTTACACCAATCCCATGGTTTGGACCCAAGGTTCGCAGCTAAGTGCCGATACCATTTACCTGCAGCTAAAAGATAGACAGTTGCATAAAATGCTCCTCATTACCAAGGGCTTTATTGCTAATACCGAAGGTGACTCTACTAAATTTAACCAAGTACGAGGCAAGCTAATGAATGGCTATTTTAAAAATAATACGCTAGAACGCTTATTTGCCGATGGCAATTCGGAAAGTATATATTATCTAAAAGAAGAAGACGGTAGCTACTCGGGCATGAACCGCTCGGTAAGTAGTCGGATTAAAATACTATTTGGAAAAAATAGCCTGAATGATATTTATTTCATCAAAAAACCAGAAATGGTATTTAATCCAATGGAAAAGATTGAGAAAGATAAAGAACTATTAGATGGCTTTATTTGGAAGCCAAAAGATCGTCCACTTTCTAAAGAATCTATTATTCCGAGCGTGTACCAAGCACCACCAAAAAAGGCTGCAGTGAGTAAGCCGGTCCCGAAAACAACGGCACCTAAAAAGAAATTGAAAAAGAATTAAGTTCTGGTTTTTAAGAATTGGAAGAGCAGACTTAGGGCTTTAGAACGGTGTGAAATGCGATTTTTTTCTGTTAAACTCATTTCAGCAAAGGTACACTCGTAGCCATTGGGAATAAAAATAGGATCGTAGCCAAAGCCTTCTACACCCGTACATTCAGTGGCTAGGGTGCCTTCTACTTCTCCCCTAAAAAGGTGGATTTGCCCATCGAGCACCAACGAAATTACCGATACAAAGCGGGCCGTTCTTTTGGTTTGACCCTCCATACGTTCCAGTACCAATTCTAAATTTACTTTGGGGTCTCTACTACCCGAATAACGGGCCGAATAAATACCCGGCTCTCCATGGAGTGCATCTACTACCAAGCCAGAATCGTCGGCAAAACAGTTTAAGCCGAACTGCTCAAACACATACCGGCTTTTTATGCTGGCATTGGCTTCGAAGGTGGTACCCGTTTCTTCTATTTCGTCGGTGCAGCCTATATCTGTTAAACTGCGCAAGCGAATGCCTGCGCCGGCTACTAGTTCTTGAATTTCTTCTAGTTTGTGTGCATTATGGGTAGCAAATATCAAGTTCATAAAAACTAAAAAGCTTTCATTACATTCCAAAAAGCCACTTTTTTATGTTGGGTTTGCTCCAACTCAGCCAAGCTAAAGGTGGCCAATACCCGAACACCTTCGTGTGTAAATGGTTCGTTAGAAGCCGTATTGGCTAAGCCCAGGGTAGCTGGGGCAATGCCGAACAAACAGATTTTAGCACAAGCAAAAAAAGTTTGTAAATCCTTGAAACTGAGTTGTGGCTGATTGGCTGTGTTTAAAATGGCTACATCTTCTAGCTGCAGCCCTTTTGCTTGTAAAATTTTTAAAAGCAACTCTAGGTGCTGCTTCTCTAGGTATTTTTCGTTGGGACTATGAACCAGCAATAGAAAAAAACGATTGTTACCGCCCAAATAATCGAATTCAATGGACTCTTGGACTACTTTATCTTCTTTAGAGGTATCAATGGCATACAGCTCTTCATTAAAAAGAATGTGTAGGGCTTTTGCATTTTTACTTAGTAAATACATGGCCTAAAGATAAGAAAAGCTGAGCTGTTAAAAATAGTTAAAGAGCAGGTATTATTACAATTAAAGCCCTAAATTGGGCTCCATTAAGTTAACAAACCGGATTGTCGATTAATTTTAGCCAATTAGGCTAAATAATTGATTATATCTGATAATTTTGCGACGGATTAGGTGAATTAAAAACAGCTTCATCGTCCACACATCCATATAAAGAAATGAAAAAAATAGCAGGGATTATATTCATTATCATCGGGCTTAGTTCTCAAGTAGCAAAAGCACAAAAAGTTGCATTAGATAAAGTAGTTGCCGTGGTAGGTAATGCCATTATCCTAAAATCGGACTTAGAAATGCAATATGCCCAATACTTGGCGCAAGGTAACCCAGCTGATGAAAACCTAAAATGCTATTTCTTACAGCAATTACTAACTCAAAAATTACTCTCACAGCAAGCCATCATCGATTCGGTAAGCGTTACCGAAGAACAGGTTGACGACGAAATTAACCGCAGAATGCGCACCATGATTAGTCGTGCCGGCGGGCAAGAGCGCTTGGAGCAATTCTTAAATCGTTCGGTAATACAATACAAAGATGAAATTAGACCCGATATTCGCGAACAATTGGTGGCCAATAAAATGCAGGGCACTATTTCCGAAAAAGTATCGGTAAGCCCCGATGATGTAAAAAAATATTTCGAGCGCATTCCAAAAGATAGTTTACCATCTTTTAATACCGAAGTAGAGGTGGGTGCCGTGGTGCTTTACCCTAAACTCACTAAAAAAGAAAAAGAGGCCTACCGCGATAGAGTAGAAGCCCTCCGTTTGCGCATAAAAGGTGGCGAAGATTTTGGCACCTTGGCTAGATTGTATTCTCAGGATTTAGGTTCGGCTACCGAAGGTGGCGATTTAGGCTTTATGGACCGCACCATGTTGGTAAAAGAATTTGCTGCCAATGCGTTTAAAATAAAACCCGGCGAAATGTCGCAAGTGTTTGAAACCGAGTACGGATTTCACGTACTTAAAGTTATGGAGCGCCGAGGCGAACAAGTAAGAGCACAACATATTTTAATTAAAACAGAGCCTACTCCTGCAAGTTTAGAGCGCTGCAAAGCCCTGGCAGATAGTGTGTATAATTTGGTAAGTATCAAAAAATTAGACTTTTCGGCCGCAGCTTCACTTCACTCTGATGATAACGACACTAAATTTAATGGCGGAATGATGCTTAATGCAGAAAACGTACAAAGTAGAAGTACCTTTATTCCTACCGATAAATTAGACCCTGCTCTGTTCTTAACCATTGATACCATGAAAGTGGGTACTATTTCTAAACCATCTTCATTTGCTTCACCGGCTGGGCAGCAAGGGTATCGTTTTGTATTTTTAAAATCGAGAATTGGGCCACATACCGCTAGCTTGGAACAAGATTACCCAAAAATTAAGGATGCTGCTTACGAGGATGAAGTAACTAAAGTGGTAAGTGCGTGGTTCGAAAAACGTAGAAAAAGCACTTTTATTAAAATAGATCCGGGATACGCTAGCTGCAAAGATTTGCAAGATTGGTCTACTCCGCCACTGGCTAATTAGTTTCTCGAATAGGAATATTTTTCAGGAAAGTGGCTTTATGCTCATCGGCATAAACGCCATAAGCATCTATTAATAAACCTTTTTTACCCTGCCTGCTTTCTAGTGCATAAACTACTGCACTATCCGATGGATCGTTCATGCCTTCGAAACGATAAATCTGCGTAATCACCAAGTCGTGGGGCTTAAGCAAACACTTTTCATCACCAACCTGGCAATACAAGCTATTTCGTTCGTATAAAAACTCGGTGGTATACCCCGCTTTTACTAGCTCATTTACTACCAGGGATAGGGTTTTGGAGGTATCTTTTGGGGGAGCCATCACTGCTGTTTAACCTAATTAACGTTGCGAATTAAACCTTTGTTTTAAATTACCATCCCAAGAAGTATACGCACCTCTGTTTTACAAATCAGTTTAAACAGTATATTTGAATATAAAAGAAAGTAACACCATGCAAGCTCCTTTAAAAACGTTCGCCATCACCTGCCTTTTATACCTAGGTGTAAGCAACCACACAAAAGCTCAGTTAATTCAAAATGATCAAGGCGCACCATTTTTAGGCATCAACTACACCGATGTAAAGGGTCACCCCTACCTGTTCGAAAACTGGACAGAGGGCACTGTGAAACTTAACAATGGAAAAAGCTATACCAATGTTCAGCTTAAATATAATTTGTTACTGGATGAGCTATTTTTTAAAGACATTAAAACCGAACAATTATTAGCTTTTGTAATACCCGTTGTAGAATTTAAACTAAACGATAAAGAAAAGGGTTCTATTTTATTCAGAAACGGCTATAAAGCCATTGATAACCAGACCGAAAAAAGCTATTACCATGTATTGTTTGACGGCGGAACGCAACTACTTAAAAGAACGAGCAAAAAAATAAATGAAGAAAAACCATTTAACTCGGCTAGTACCATTAAAAGTTTTGAAGTACTAAACTTCTATTATATAAGTAACAACACTACCCTCATTAAAATTAGAAAAGATAAAAAAAGCGTATTGGCTGCTTTGGCTAATCAGAACGACGCTTTAGAAAAATATATACAAGAAAAAACGTTAAATCTTAAAAACGAAGAAGATTTAATTCAATTGATTCAATACTATAATTCTTTATAACGATGAAAAAAATTAGCTTACTTTTTTTGGGCATTGCAGCTACTGCATGCACCCTTAAGGCACAATCTGTAAAAGAACAATTGGTTTTCGACCAACAAGACCGAGCTTTACTTACTAGCAGCAATATTAGAGAAGATGGGACCCCGCTACTTACTGCAACGTGGCTAAAAGGCTTGGTGAAATTTACAAATGGCACCACCTACAAAACCGATTTTT
>JAIPAN010000086.1 GCA_021740025.1 Sphingobacteriaceae bacterium | reverse complement strand
CTTATTTTAGGGCATAACCATCCTGCCGTTCGCGAAAAAGTAACTGAAGTGATGCAAAAAGGCATGAGCTTTGGCGCACCAACTGCCCTCGAAAATGAATTGGCCGAATTAATTCTAAGTCATAATAAATATGTAGAAAAAATCCGGTTCGTAAGCTCAGGTACCGAAGCTGTGATGTCGGCCATTCGCTTGGCTAGAGGCTATACCAAACGAGATAAAATTTTAAAGTTTGAGGGCTGTTACCACGGCCACGTAGATAGTTTATTGGTAAAAGCGGGTTCGGGTTTGGTTACTTTTGGCGAAACTTCATCGGCTGGTATCCCCAAATCTTTTGCCGACGAAACCATTGTGGTTCCATTAAATGACCCGAGAGCGGTTAAAGAAGCCTTTAAACAATTTAAAAATGAAATTGCCGCTATTATTATTGAAGGGGTTCCGGCAAACAATGGCTTATTAATTCAGGATAAAGCCTTTGTACATTTTTTAAGAGATATTTGCACTAAAAACAAAAGCTTATTAATCTTTGATGAGGTAATAACAGGCTTTCGCATAGGTTTTGAGGGTGCAGCTGGGTATTATGAGGTGCAGCCCGATATTATAACCTATGGTAAAATAGTTGGCGGAGGGTTACCGGTAGGAGTTTATGGTGCTTCGGCGGCCATAATGAGTCATATTTCACCCGATGGTGCAGTTTACCAAGCTGGTACACTTTCGGGTAATCCGGTGGCTATGGCGGCGGGTATTGCCCAATTATCTGAATTGGCAAAGCCAGGCTTTTACAAAGAATTAAATGCCAAAACCCAAGAATTTGTAGAATCTGTACAACGTTATGCCGATACGCATAACTATGCTTTTAAAGTGTTTACTGTTGGTTCTATTTTCTGGTTTGCCTTTACTAAAGAAGACATTAAAACAGCGGAGGCTATTGATCCTACTAGCATGGATAAATTCAAAATTATGCACCGCGAATTGTTAAATCGTGGGATTTATATGGGCCCATCGGGTTACGAAGTGGGCTTTGTTTCGGCGGCACATACCAAAATTGATTTAGAGAAAGCAAAAAGGGCTATATTTGAAAGTTTAGACATTGTTTTTAGAAAAAATTAAACATGCGTAGAGCCCTTTTGCTATTTTATGTAGTTACTTTTTACGTATTTGCCGAGATGGCTTGGTGGGGCTATTTATTAATAAAAGCCGAGCCCAATCGTAAAATGATGGTATTGGGTGAGGGTACTGTTTTTTTGTTTTTGGTGATTATTGGTATCATACAAATCCATAAAACCCTCAGCCGTCAAGAGAAATTGGCGCATCAGCAAAAAAACTTTTTACTATCGGTTACACATGAGTTAAAATCGCCTTTGGCTTCAATAAAACTTTCCTTGCAAACCATTTTAAAAAGAGTGTTAACTGCTGATCAACAACAATCTCTGTTGGGCAATTCTCTAAAAGATATTGAACGCCTCGACGATTTAGTAGAGAACATGCTTTTGGCTACGAAGATTGAAAATAGTTCGTATAGTTTTCCGAAAGATAAATTCAACCTATCGGAATTAGTAGAAAAAGTGGTAGAACGCTTACAAGTGCATGCTTGTGACTCTCAAACTATTAAGTCTAGTGTGAGCCCCAACATCTATTTAATCGGTGATGCATTTGCTATGAATTCGGTATTGATTAATTTAATTGAAAACGCCGTAAAATATTCACCGGCTTGCGCCGAAGTGCAAGTAAGTTTAGAATGTACTGACGGACAAATTTATTTGCGTGTAGCCGACCAGGGGAAGGGCATACCTGATGCAGAAAAAAACCGTATTTTCGATAAGTTTTACCGTATTGGTAGCGAAGATACCCGTCAAACAAAAGGTACTGGTTTGGGTTTATACATCGTAAAAAAAGTAGTAGAAACACACCAAGCAAGTATTCAGGTAGTAGACAATACCCCAACGGGCACTATATTTGAAATTCATTTTACCCCACAATATGACAGCTAAACAACGCATTTTATTAGTAGAAGACGAGATCCATTTACTCGATGCCATTAAGTTGAACCTCGAGTTGGAAGGCTATAAAGTAAGTACGGCCACCGATGGCAAAAAAGCTCTAAAAATTTTTAAAGAAGAGCGCTTCAACCTAATTATTTTAGATGTGATGTTGCCTGAGATTGACGGCTTTCAGGTGGCTGAAACCATTCGTTTAGAAAACTCGGAAGTACCTATTATGTTTTTAACAGCCAAAAATACGAGCGAAGATCGAGTGGCTGGCCTAAAAAAAGGTGCCGACGATTATCTAACCAAACCCTTTAACCTGGAAGAATTGATTTTGCGGGTGGGTATTTTAGTAAAACGTAGCCTCAAGGGCGACGATTTGAAAGAACTACAATCGTACCGTATTGGCGATAAAACCATTTATTTCAACTCATTTGAGTTAAAGAAAGACGACGGTACCATGGTGGCGCTTACCAAAAAAGAAACCATGTTGCTTAAACTGCTTATAGAACGTAAAAACGAAGCCGTTTCTAGAGAACAAATTTTAGAAACCGTATGGAATTACGATGTGTATCCATCTACAAGAACCATCGATAATTTTATTCTTACGTTTCGTAAATATTTTGAACCCGATCAGAAAAATCCAACCTATTTCCATTCTATTAGAGGGGTAGGCTATAAATTTATGGATAGCTAATGTTTACTCGTAAAGTTCGCCTACTTATTATATTACTAGGATTATTGCTTTTAGCATGGACCCTAAACGAAAAGGTATACCCCATTGCCATTGTTATTGGTTTAGGCATACTTTTATTGGTTTGGGGTTATTTTACCGAAGGCACTGTAGTAATGGCCGCCAAAGAATTTCATCTAAAAAATTACGATAGAGCCGAAGAATTGCTACAAGAAGTACCCGATCCGGAGCGTTTAAACAAACACCGCAGAGGGTTTTATGAATTTATTTACGGCAATATTGAATTGTACCGCCAAAATTACCAAGAGGCCGAACGCCACTTTCAATTGGCTACCCGCTACCCTTTACGTAATGCCAGTGATAAAGCGTTGGTATGGACTCATTTGGCCAATATAAGCCTGCGTAAAAAAGAATTTGAACGTGCGCAAGTGTATGTAGAAAAAGCCAAATCGCTCAAAATTACCTCGAGAGTAAAATTGATTATAGAAAAAATAGAACAGGAAATCCCCAAAAAATCGTGAGTACACCAAACCAATTAGATTCTTTATTAATAAAAGCTGCATTTTCTCAAAAAACAGAACGCCCGCCAGTTTGGATGATGCGTCAGGCAGGTCGTTTTATGCCCGAGTATTGGGAAATTAAAAACAAATATTCGTTTTTAGAGATGTGCAAAACGCCAGAAATTGCCGCCGATGTAACCATGTTACCGGTAGATTTATTGGATATTGATGCTGCTATTTTATTCTCAGATATTTTGGTAACCGGCGAAGCCATGGGAGGTGATTTAAGCTTTACTCAAGGCATAGGACCTAAATTTGCCAATCCGGTTCGTACTGCTGCCGATGTAGATGCCTTAGAAACCGAAGTTGGCGATCGTTTGCAATATGTAGCCGATGCCATTAAAGTGGTTCAACAACGTTTAAACGGCAGCATTCCCCTCATTGGATTTGCTGGTGCACCCTTTACCGTAATGAGCTATTTGGTAGAAGGAGGCTCTTCTAAAGATTTTAAATTAACCAAGTTGATGCTTCACAATCATCCGGAATTGGCGCATAAACTATTGGCAAAAATTGCCAAAGTAACCACCGATTATTTGAACCTGCAAATTGCGGCTGGGGTAAACGCAGTGCAAATTTTCGACAGCTGGGCACAAGCACTTTCTTGGGACGATTACCGCGAATTTTCGCATCAATATATCGAGCAAATTATAGCAGGCCTACACCGAAAAGATATTCCGGTAATTTCTTTTTGCAAAGGCAGCTCGGTATTTGCGCCTTTAATGGCCGAAGCAAAACCCGATGTAATTTCTATTGATTGGAATGTAGATTTGAAAGACATCAAACATCGTTTGCCCGCCGGCATGGCCGTACAAGGAAATTTAGATCCACATATTTTATATGCCGATAAATCGGTGATTAAAGACCGCATTCATCGTTTGTTTGAGCGTATGCGTGGTGAAGATGGTTTCATCTTCAATTTAGGTCACGGTATTATGCCCGATATTCCGTTTGATAACGTGAAATACGCCGTTGAAGTAATTAAAGAATTCCGATACTAAATGACTTACCTCTATTTTAAAGCCATACACATTATTTTTGTGGTTAGCTGGATGGCTGGCTTGTTTTACAGTGTACGTTTATTTATTTACCATACCGAGGCAAATACACTTCCGGAGGTAGAACGTAACATTTTGCAAAAACAATACGGCATTATGGAATCGAGGTTATGGAACATCATCACCACACCAGCCATGGTACTCTCTGTATTGGCAGGCCTGGGTATGCTGTACATCAATCCGGCTTTATTACAAGAAGGCTGGATGCACTTGAAACTAGGTTTTGTGGTGGCTTTGTTGCTGTATCATTTTATTTGCCAGCGCATGATTGGGCAATTTAAACAGGGCATTTTCAACTGGACCTCAACCCAATTGCGTTTATGGAACGAAGTGGCCACTATACTTTTGGTAGCCATTGTGTTTGCCGTTATTCTTAGAACTGCTCTCGATTTGGCTTATGGCCTCATCGGATTGGTAGTATTGGGCGGAAGCATTATGGTCGCGGTAAAGCTTTACAAAAAATATCGTACGAAATAAGCTAGGCATACGCAACCTTCTCTCCTCTTCGTTCATCTTCTTTAAAAAACACTTGCAAATCGATTTGGTTAGGTATGGAGCACTTGGTAGCTGGATGTAAACAGGGAGATAGAAAAGCACAAGAAGCTCTTTACAAACAACTTTCGGCCAAAATGATGGGAGTTTGTATGCGTTATGCTACCAATAGAACCGATGCAGAAGATATTTTGCAAATGGGTTTTGTAAAGATGTTTCAGAAGATAAGCGATTTTAAGAACGAAGGTTCTTTTGAGGGCTGGGTACGACGCATTATGGTAAATACCGCTATTGAGTTGTATCGGAAAAATGCACGTTCACTTCATACGGTGGAGTTGGAGGGAGTTGTAGAAGTAGATGATACCGATGCTTTAAGCCAACTAGCAGTAAAAGATTTAATGCAGTTGGTGCAAAATTTGCCTGATGGCTACCGAATGGTGTTTAATTTATACGCTATTGAGGGTTATTCGCACAAAGAAATTGCCGAGCAGCTAGGAATTTCTGAAGGAGGCTCAAAGTCTCAATTATCTAGAGCCAGGAGTTATTTGCAAGAAAAAATAAGAAAATTGGAGGTGCCTACTTATGAATAATACGATGGAAAATACCTTTGATAAGGTGTTCAAAGATAAGCTTAAGGATGTGTCTGTAACCCCATCTCCGCAGGTATGGGAAAATATTTCGGCAAGTTTGGAGCAAAAGCAACAGAAAAAACGAGTGATCTACCCTTGGTTAGGTGTAGCTGCTAGTGTGTTGCTGGTTTCTTTAGGTGCCTGGTGGTTTTTCCCAGTGAATCAAGCCCAAGTTGGTGCTGTAAACGTTGTGAACGAGCAGCAGAAGCCTGCACGCACTATCGATCCTGAATTCATACCTCAAGAAAATTTGCCGAAAAATGAAGTAGCGCACATTGCCAAACCACTTGTTGTAAATAAAGTAGCCCAATTGCAGCAGGACTTAGTGCTACCTCCATCTTCGGTAAACATAGTAGAGCCTAAGC
>JAIPAN010000085.1 GCA_021740025.1 Sphingobacteriaceae bacterium | reverse complement strand
GTCATCCTAAGCAAAGCTCGGGATGACATAAATATAGGTTTTTAAAGAATTACTCTGCTGGAGTTTCGTCGGCAGGAGCTTCTTCGCTTGGAGTTTCCTCGGCTGCTGGGGCTTCTTCCACTACTTCTTCTGCAACAGGGGCCTCTTCGGCAGCTGGTTCTTCAACTACTTCCTCGGCTACTTCTGCTACTGTTTCTTCAACCGTTTCGGTAACTTCTTCTACAGCTGGGGCCGCTTCAGTGGCCGGCTCTTCTACTGCTACTTCTTCTGTTTCTGCAACAGCTACTTCAGTAGTTTCTTCAGTGTTTTCTGTTTCTTCGGCTACTGGAGCTTCTTCTACAGCCACTTCTTCTCCTTCAGCAGGAGCAGCATATTTTGCTTCAATAGCAGCTGCTTTGTCTTCTTTACGTTTCGCTTCTGCAGCTAAAGCAGCTTTTTTAACTTGCTCTTTAGTTTGCGTTAAGCTATCTTTTTTGCCAGTAATTTGAGCGTCTTTGCTAGTTAACCAAGCAGCAAATTTTGCATCTGCTTGTTCTTGCGTTAAGGCGCCTTTTCTAACACCACCTTCTAAGTGTTTTTTATACAAAACACCTTTGTAAGAAAGGATAGCACGACAAGTATCGGTTGGTTGGGCACCTTTGTTTACCCACGATAAGGCTTTGTCGAAATTAAGGTCAATGGTTGCCGGGTTGGTATTGGGGTTATAAGAACCAATACGCTCAATGAATTTACCGTCTCTTGGAGCACGTGAATCCGCCACCACTAGGTGATAAAAAGGTTTTCCCTTTTTACCGAATCTTTGCAATCTGATTTTAGTTGCCATGTTTTTTTTAAGTTTTATGTATCCAACATATTTCCCGGAGTCTCCTACTGCGGGGCGACAAAGATAGTAAAACCTTGATAATTAAAAAACTAAAAGCAAAAAATTGATTATAACGATAGAATATCTACAATTTTAAGAAGATCGGTATTTACTTCACCCAAATGCTTAATGGCATTTTTGAATGGAGTATATTGAATTTCGTTGTTTACCAAACCCAACATTTCGCCCCTGCGGTTGGCCAAAAGTGCTTCTACGGCGCCAACGCCTAAACGGCTAGCCAATACACGATCCATACACGAAGGGCTACCCCCACGTTGCATGTGGCCTAAAATAGATACTCGGGTATCGATACTTGGAAATTTCTCTTTTACCGCATTGGCTACTACAAAAGCACCGCCTACTTCGTCGCCTTCGGCTACGATGATAATTTTAGATGATTTATCTTTTCTACCCGATTCTAAACGCTCCAATAAATGGTTGATATCGGTTTTGGTTTCGGGAATTAAAATGGCTTCAGCACCGGTACCAATGCCACTTCGTAAAGCAATTAAGCCTGAATCTCGGCCCATTACCTCTACAATAAACAAACGGTCGTGCGATTCGGCAGTATCGCGAATTTTATCTACCGCATCTACCACGGTGTTGATGGCTGTATCGTAACCAATGGTAAAATCGGTACCTATTAAATCGTTATCGATGGTGCCCGGAAGGCCCATAATGGGAATATCAAACTCTTCAATAAAAATGCTGGCTCCAGTAAAAGTACCGTCGCCGCCAATACCTACTAGGGCGTCTATTCCGTGCTTTTGCACGTTTTCAAAGGCTTTTGTACGGCCTTCTGTGGTTCTAAAATCATCGCTACGAGCGGTTTTTAAAATAGTACCGCCCCGTTGTACAATATTGGCAACCGACTTGCGATCCATCGGAATAATTTCGCCGTTAATTAAGCCCTCGTAGCCTCTCATAATACCCACTACGTCGAGGTTGTAATACAATCCGGTTCTTACTACAGCCCGAATGGCTGCATTCATCCCCGGGGAATCGCCCCCTGAGGTAAAAACTCCTATTTTCTTAATTGATTTCATGCTTATTTTTTGTTAAACGCCGCCTTACCGCTATCTAAAAAACGGATATAATTATTAATATCCAAATTAAATGCCTGTGGTGCCACTAATTGTTTGCCCTCAGTATCTACCAACACGTAGTACGGTTGAGAATTGGTGCCAAAGGTGCTGGCCTGAAAATCGCTCCATTTTTGGCCTAGGGTTTTAATGGTTTTCCCACTAAAGGTAGAGGTATACTTTTCGTTTTCGGCCAAAGTGGTTTTATCATCTACATATAAAGAGATGAGGATATAGTCGTTTTTTAATCGTTTTAATACTTCGGCATCGGCCCAAACAGTAGCCTCCATTTTTCGGCAATTAGTACAACTCCATCCGGTAAAATCTAGTAATACAGGTTTGTTTTGTTGTTTGGCAGCAGCCAATCCTTCCTCATAATCGTAATAGGCATTTAACCCGTATGGTGCATGAAATAGGTTGGCGTATTTCTTGGTAGCTGTTTCTGTAGAAACGCTAGCCGTAAATTGCTTGCTATACAAATCGAACTCTTGGGTGCTTGCCGGTGGCAACCAGGCGTTAATGGCCTTAAGCGGCGCTCCCCATAAACCAGGAACCATGTACAAGGTAAAACCCCATATGAGCATGGCGAATAAGAGTCTGGTTAAAGAGATAAACGATATATCGCTATCGTGGGCTAATTTAATTTTACCCAAGAGGTATAAACCCCAAAAGGCAAAAATCACGATCCAAATAATCAAGAAAATATCACGATTCAATATCCCCCAATGGTAGGCTAAATCTACGTTAGATAAAAACTTAAAGGCTAGGGCCAACTCTAAAAATCCCAAAGAAACCTTTACGGTATTTAACCAACCGCCCGATTTGGGCATTTCTTTTAACCACGATGGGAAAATGGCAAACAGCGTAAATGGAATGGCTAGCGCAAGTGAAAAACCAAACATGCCCATGGCTGGACCAAGATAGGCTCCTTTAGAAACGGCATCTACCAAGAGGGTGCCAATAATGGGACCGGTGCACGAGAAAGAAACCAGTGCCAGGGTAAAGGACATAAAAAACAATCCAATTAAACCACTTCTGTTCGATTCTGCATCCATTTTATTAACCAATGCTGCTGGCAAGGTGATTTCAAAAGCACCTAAAAATGAAAGTGCAAAAATGAGCAGCAAGCCAAAAAACAAGAGGTTAAAGGTGGCGCTACTGGCCGCCTCGTTTAAGGCCGAAGTGCCAAACAATAAGGTAATTACCAAGCCCAAACTCACATATATGGCCACAATAAAAATTCCATAAAGCACTGCACTGCGAATTCCTTTAGCCCTTGAGCCCGATTTCTTGGTAAAGAAAGAAACCGTTAATGGAATCATGGGGTAAATGCAGGGCATAAAAAATGCCGCCAAACCACCTAAAAATCCGGCTATGAAAATTGCCCAAAGAGAATCGCTGTTCTCGGGACCAGCAATAGTCTTTGGCTCTTCTAATTTGGGGCCAGTGTTTACCGCACTGGGGGCAGCTGTCTCAACCGGTTTAACCGTACTGGCCTCAGATACATCAACCAGAATGCTGAATTCCTGTTCGGTGGGTGGTAAACATTTGTTGTTGTTGCAAACCATGTACTCCAACACACCCCTCAAGGTAAACTTAGTACTGGTGGTTTTTATTTTTTGGATAAAGGTTACTTGCGTTTCGTGCCAGGCTATTTTCATCCCAAAATTGGTATCAAATGCTGTAACGGCTTGGGGGCTTTCGCTCACCTTACCTTCCAATTTAAAATCTTTGTTGGGACTAAAAGTAAAGGAAGTAGGAATGGGTCCACCGTCTTCTATAAACTGAGAATACAGGTGCCAGCCTTTTTGAATGTCGGCTTTTATGAGAATATTTGCTTCGTTTTTGCCGGTTTTTTGTGCGCTATAGCTCCATTTTACTGGATTTTCAATTTGTGCTTGGCTTTGCAAAACAAGCAAAAGCAAGAGTAGGGTATATAATTTTTTCATAGCTGTTTAGTCAAAACAAAAAGCAATCTCTTTAAAACCAAAAGTTTGAGTTCCACTGGAGGTGTGTAGCTCCAATAAACCTGTGGGGCTTACACCCGAAATTTCGGCCTCTATTACCTCATCGCCCACTCGAAATTTGCTTTGTTCGCCAAATTTAAACAAATGCTGCAGGTAATCGCGATGTAAATTGGCAAATTTTTGCGCCCGTACTTGTAAATAACGCTTCTCCAGGGCCACGCAAAGATTAGCCAATACGTTGTTTAAATCGCAATCGGTTTGTAAAATATTTTTTATAGAGGTGGCTCTTGTCAAATTCGGAGAAAATTGAGTTTGGTTGACATTTAGTCCGATACCTACCACGGCTTGTTTCCATCGGCTACCCTGTACACTATTTTCAATTAATATGCCAGCTATTTTTTTGTCGTCTACTAAAATGTCGTTGGGCCATTTTATCGAAACCTTAGCACCCAATAGGGGCCTTAATACATCTAAAAGCGCTAAAGAAACGGCCTTGTTTAGCTCAAACTGTTGCTCAATACCTAAAAAAGTTGGTTTTAATAAAATACTAATGGTAAGGTTTTTACCGGCTTCGCTCTCCCAAACATTTTGCAGCTGCCCCTTACCGGCAAACTGATGGCCTGCCATAATTACAGTACCCTCGGAAAGTGGCCCAGAATTTGACACTAGTTCTTTTAAATAATTATTCGTGGAGGCTACACTAGAAAGTTTAACCAAATTTTGACCGATAAATAATGCTGAAAAAGTGTTATTTTGCAAGAGTTAAGCCCTCAGTTTAATACAAGCAAAACTAAATTTATTTAATGGTAAAAACTAAAGCAGTTCAAGAATCAACCCGAATTTCAGAGATAGTAATTCAGGGAATGCAAGAAAAAAAGGCAAACGAGATTGTTCGTTTAGATCTTAGAAATATACACTCGGCTGTGGCAGATTATTACGTGGTTTGTCATGCAGAATCGGCACCACAAATACGTGCAATAGCTTTAAGCGTTGAAGAAGAATTGTACAAAGCATTTAAATTAGATCCGTGGAGAAAAGAGGGACAACAACATGCAGAATGGATTTTGTTAGATTATGTAGATGTAGTTGTACATATTTTTAAAACAGATAAACGGCAGTTTTATGGCCTAGAAGAACTTTGGGGCGATGCAGAAATTGAATCGTACCAAAGCGCTTAATTACTCAGCAAAATTATATGAAAGAAAATAAATCAAGTACACCAAAATCGGTGAAAAAAATTCCCGGAAAAAAAATTGTTCCCAAAGCACCACGGTTTAACATTATGTGGCTATACGCTGCAATTGTATTAGGTCTTTTTGCGGTTCAATACTTTTTTAATAGTGATACAGTAAAACAAATTTCCTATCAAAAATTTGAAAACGAGGTTTTAAAATCCCGTGACGTAGAAAAATTAGTGGCCTTTAAAAACCAAGATTTGTTAACCGTAGAGGTTTACATTAAAAAAGATCGATTAAGCCTACCCAAATACAAAGAGTTTCAAAAGAAAAATTCTCTGGGAACACCCAATATTGGCCCACAATTTTATTTTACCGAGGGTTCTGATCAGGCACTTCAGGCAAAATTAAGAGAGGCCGAGAAAGATCTTCCCGCAGAACAGCGTACTCCACTAATTTTCGAAACCAGAGAAAGTCCATGGGCGGGTTGGTTTATGACCATAGTAGTTCCCATTCTACTTTTTGTGGGTATATGGTTGTTTATTATGCGCAAAATGGGTGGCGGCGCAGGTGGTGGTGGTGGACAGATTTCGAATATCGGAAAATCTAAAGCAACCCTCTTTGATAAAGAATCGCAGGTGAATGTAACCTTTAACGACGTTGCCGGACTAGAAGAAGCCAAACAAGAGGTAATGGAA
>JAIPAN010000084.1 GCA_021740025.1 Sphingobacteriaceae bacterium | reverse complement strand
AAACAAAAAAAGCCCCCCGAATGTCGGGGGGCTTTTTTAATGGGTAAAGGTTGGGCTTACATCATGCCGCCCATACCACCACCCATAGGAGGCATGGCTGCATGGCCTTTATCTTCTTCCGGCTCATCGGCTAACACACACTCGGTGGTTAACAACATGGCGGCAATAGAAGCTGCATTTTCTAAGGCTACGCGGCTTACTTTAGTCGGATCAATTACACCGGCTGCAATTAAGTTTTCGTATTTATCGGTACGGGCATTGTAGCCAAAGTCGGCTTTGCCTTCTTTTACTTTTTGTACCACAATAGAACCTTCAATACCTGCATTGGCGCAAATTTGGCGTAAAGGTTCTTCTACGGCACGTTTTACAATTTGTATACCGGTAGTTTCATCTTCGTTATCACCTTTTAATTTATCTAAAGCTTCAATAGCACGAATAAAGGCTACGCCACCGCCGGCAACAATGCCTTCTTCTACGGCAGCACGGGTAGCATGCAAGGCATCGTCTACGCGGTCTTTTTTCTCTTTCATTTCTACTTCCGTAGCGGCACCTACATATAATACGGCTACACCACCGGCCAATTTGGCTAGGCGCTCTTGTAGTTTTTCTTTGTCGTAATCAGAAGTAGTGCTTTCTACTTGTGCTTTAATTTGGTTTACACGGGCTTTAATATCTTCCGATTTACCTGCACCGTTAATGAGGGTGGTATTGTCTTTATCTACTACTACCTTTTCGGCTTGGCCTAAATAGCTTAAGTCGGCATTTTCTAATTTAAAACCTCGTTCTTCAGAAATTACGGTACCGCCAGTTAAAATAGCAATGTCTTCTAACATGGCTTTTCTACGGTCGCCAAAGCCAGGAGCTTTTACTGCTACTACTTTCAAGGAGCCGCGAATTTTGTTTACTACCAAGGTAGCTAAAGCTTCGCCATCTAAATCTTCGGCAATAATTAATAGGGGTTTGCCAGTTTGTACTTGTTTTTCTAATACCGGTAACAATTCTTTCATCGACGAGATTTTTTTATCGTAGATTAAGATGTATGGATTTTCCAAATCGGCTTCCATTTTATCGGCATTGGTTACAAAGTAAGGAGACAAGTAACCACGATCGAACTGCATACCTTCTACGGTTTTTACTTCGGTTTCGGTTCCTTTAGCTTCTTCTACGGTAATTACGCCGTCTTTGCCAACTTTGGCCATGGCATCGGCAATTAGGGTTCCAATAACTTCGTCGTTATTAGCCGAAATTGAGGCCACTTGTTTAATTTTTTTATTATCGGCGCCAACAGTTTGCGATTGGCTTTTTAAGTTGCCTACAATAGCCGCTACCGCTTTATCTATACCACGTTTTAAATCCATGGGATTTGCACCGGCGGCTACGTTTTTAATACCAGCCGTTACAATGGCTTGTGCCAAAACGGTAGCGGTGGTGGTTCCATCACCCGCAATATCGGCGGTTTTAGAAGCTACTTCTTTTACCATTTGGGCACCCATGTTTTCCATAGGGTCTTTCAATTCAATTTCTTTGGCTACGGTTACCCCATCTTTGGTAACTGCCGGCGAACCGAATTTTTTATCAATAATTACGTTACGACCTTTTGGTCCTAAGGTTACTTTAACAGCGTTTGCTAGAATATCAACGCCTCTTTTCAACGCATCACGTGCTTCTACGTTGTATTTTACTTGTTTTGCCATTTTTTAGAATTGTTTATTCGTTTAACTACTAAAATTGATTAGAGAATTGCGTAAATATCAGCTTCACGCATAATGAGGTACTCTTTACCTTCGTAGGTAAGTTCGGTGCCTGAGTATTTGCCGTATAGCACGGTATCGCCCACTTTTACAGTAAGTGGCTCATCTACTTTACCAGTACCAACAGCTACTACAGTACCACTTTGAGGTTTCTCTTTTGCGGTATCCGGAATGTAAATTCCTGATGCGGTTTTTTCTTCGGCTGGAGCGGGTTCAATAACCACTCGGTCTGCAATAGGTTTAATTGATAATGCCATATTTTTTTATTTTTTGTGAATAAATGATTGTACCTAGGTTAGTCACGAATTGTGCCAAGACTATTTTGCTGTCTATTTTTGTCAATTTTTCATTGCATGCAGAAAAAATGTACGGATGCAATGTCATGCTGTCAGTTTATGTGAACAATAAAGGCTCCCTTTGAGGAGCCTTTATTAAAAATAGTAGTTGCTACGTTTTGCTTATTTACCGCCGTTTAATGGAGCGCTTGGTAAGTTAACGGGCGCCTTTACAGGAGCTGTTTTTTCTACTTTATTTTGTAAATCGTTTGCTTTTTCGTTTACAACGCCCGATTTCGGGATAACCATGTTTACCAAAATAGCTAAAACCATTAAGGCAACAGCCAATACCCAGGTTCCTTTTTCTAAAAAGTCGCCAGTACGTTGTACGCCCATAATGGTATTTGAACCCGAAAAGCCAGAAGCTAAACCACCTCCTTTTGGATTTTGAATGAGTACAAATAGTGCTAATAAAACACAAACTACAATGGCAATAATTACAAGTGCGAAATACATAATCGTTTATTTTAATTTTTACGTTGCTCTAAAGCAATGATTTGGTCGGCAAAGTACGTGCTTTTTTCGGGAAATTTCAAACTTAATTTCTGGTAAGTAGCAATGGCTTTATCTAGTAGCAGTTGCTCGGTGTAAATTTTAGCCAATGTTTCCGATACTACCTCTAGCGAATCTTCGGCACTTTTACGGGCCTTATTCTCGGGGCTCATTTTATCTGCCGATGGGGGTGATATTTGCGGCTCTTGCTGAATGAAACGTTCAATAAGGTCGTCGCCTTTGCGTTTTTCAGCTGTAGGAGGTGTAGTTTGTTCTTTTTTGAGAGTAGGCTCTGCCCAGTTTTGGAAATTTATATCGGGAGCCTGTTTGGCTTTTTCTTCAATTTTTTCGGAGGTGTCGAGGGTAAAACGTACATACGGGCGATAGCTTTCTGCATGCGCTTTTCGTGTTTTATTAAGCCACCATAAAAAGGTGTAGGGCAGCTGTTCATCGTCGTAGCGGGAAACTTCTTTGCTTGTGCTTGCTTCAGTTGTTGGCTCGGTTACTTTATCTTCTAGGGCAAAAAAATCACTGGAGGCAATATTTTCTATAATTAATTGCTGGGTATCATCGGCCAATTCTTCTACGGGCTCTTCCTCTAAACGGTAATGCAATTCTGCTTCTACAGCATCTTCAGGCATTTCGTTCATATCCTGAACCACCACTTGCTCCAGCGGATCAAGCGTTTCGGCTTGGTAGGCTGGTAAAGGAATGAGTGTTTCGGGTCGATTGATAAACTTTTCTAAAACGGCACCTTCCGGAGCATAAAGTGCTGCTTTTTCGGGTGCATTATTCAGTTTGGCATCTACAAATTGTAGAATTTGGCAATAGGGATATTTTTCTACCAACGTTTCATAACTGGCCGCATCGCTAGCTTTTAAGCTGGCCGGCATGGAAACCAAGTTGCTGAATGTTTTTGTTTGTGGTAGGGTACTCATTTAAAAAGTTCGGATTGCTTTGCTTACCAATTGGCAAAGGCGGCATTAAAAACATCCTCAGTTAATTGTACATTAATATCTTTTATGAGTTGTTGCTCTTGCGCTTGCAAGGGCTTGCTTTGGGTAGAAAAATCTTTAAATCGGCTAAACGATTTCTCGAAATTTAATTCGGGTTTTAGTACGTTGGTATATTTTACGCTGATGCTAATGGTTAAGCGCTCTAGGCCAGCACGTTCGTTGCCTTGTATGGCCGAGGGGCGGATGCTATAATCGGTAATTCGGCCTTCAAAATTGGCATCGGCATCGCTACGCACCAAGCGTAAGCTCGATTGGTTACGGATGCGTTCTTTTAAATCTTCGGTAAACTGCTGACTTAAATACGGAACTACCAATGGGGCATTGTTTTCGAAAAATTGCACACTAATGCTTTTCATTTCTACCGGAATAGAGGCTCCAGTGAACGAATAAATACCACAGCCGCTACTAAAAAATAGCAGTATGGTAGCTATAAAGCCCACTTTTTTCATCCAATGCGTGGTGTAAATGTTCATTAGTTTAAATTCAATTCTTTAATTTTTCGGTACAAAGTGCGCTCCGAAATACCCAATTCTTGTGCCGCTAATTTACGTTTACCGCGGTGTTTTTTTAGCGCTTTTTTAATTAAATCCGATTCTTTGTCTATTAAAGATAAAGATTCTTCTTCCTCTTCATGCTGTAAAATATCGAAATGGTGAGGTTCGGTACCAGGCTTATGAATGGTTAGCGTGGACGAACCGTGCAATTCTGCCGCTGTTGGCTGTAACTCTATATCGGTGTAAAGTTGGTTTAACGCCTGTGGATTTACCGATAATTGGGTACCATTGCCATTGTTCTGAATAATTTCTGCTACTAACTTTTTTAAGTCGAGCATATCTTTTTTCATATCAAACAATACTTTGTACAAAATATCTCGTTCCGAAAAATCGTCTTTGCCTTGCTTGTCTATTCGCATAGGCAACTGACTGTTTTGCTCGTGAGGGATATACGTTAAAATGCTTTGTCCGGTAATGTTGCGATCTTTCTCTAACACCGCAATTTGCTCGGCAATATTTTTTAGTTGGCGCACATTCCCAGGCCAGCTGTAATTGCTCAATACGTTTTGCGCATCGGCATCTAATTGCACCGAAGGGCTGCGGTATTTGTCGGTAAAATCGGCTATAAACTTTCTAAAAAGCAAGAAAATATCTTCTTTGCGCTCTCTTAAAGCAGGTATTTTAAGCGGAACGGTATTTAATCGGTAGTATAAATCTTCTCTAAATTTACCGGCACGTACGGCATCAAATACATCTACATTGGTAGCTGCAATAACCCGCACATTGGTTTTTTGTACTTTCGATGAACCTACACGCAGGTATTCGCCGGTTTCTAAAACCCGCAATAAACGAGCCTGTGTACCAAGTGGTAGTTCTGCTACTTCATCTAAAAAAATGGTACCGCCATCTACCACTTCAAAATAGCCTTTTCGGGCTTCGTGGGCACCGGTAAAGGAGCCTTTTTCGTGGCCAAACAATTCTGAATCTATGGTTCCCTCCGGAATGGCTCCGCAGTTTACCGCAATAAAGGGCCCGTGTTTGCGGGCACTCAGTTGATGAATAATGTGCGAAAAAACCTCCTTGCCACTACCGCTTTCGCCGGTAATTAATACCGAAATATCGGTGGGGGCTACTTGCTGAGCAATGGTAATGGCACGGTTTAATAATGGCGAATTGCCAATAATGCCGAAACGATTTTTAATGGTTTGAAGATCCATATTAGTCAATAATTTTACCAATTAGGGTTGCGGTAGTGCAACTCTCGGCCAATACATGCACATAATCGCCGGGCTTAAAGCGCTCGTCTACCGGAAAAATAACGGTAGTATTCTGATCGCTACGCCCTGCGTAATCTTTATCCGATTTTTTCGAAAAACTCTCAATAAGTACTTTTTGCACCTTGCCCAATTGTTCCAATACTCGTTTGTGGCTGCTGCGGTGTTGTTGTTCAATAATTTCGTTTAGTCGACGGTTTTTTACATCTTCCGGAATATCGTCGCTAAAGCGTTTGGCGGCTAAAGTGCCTGGGCGCTCCGAATACATGTACATATACGCAAAGCTGAAATTCACTTCGGCCATTAAACTGAGTGTATCTTGATGTTCGGCTTTGGTTTCGGTACAAAAGCCCACAATAATATCGGTAGAAATGGCCGCCTGGGGTAAAATACGTCGAATGGCATCAACCCGTTCCAAATACCACTCTCGGGTATAGGTTCGGTTCATAATATCCAACACTCTGGAGTTACCCGATTGGATAGGTAGGTGGATGTACTTGCAAATAT
>JAIPAN010000083.1 GCA_021740025.1 Sphingobacteriaceae bacterium | reverse complement strand
TTTTAAAATAGCAGTCATTAAATCGGCAGTGGTTGCAGCGGCAGAAGCAGCTAAACCGGCACGGGCTCTAACCACGTTTACATCGGCTAAGGCACCTACTAAATCGGTACCAATTTGTGCTCTAGCTTCGGCACGAATTAAATACAATTCAGATAAACGGAACATCACCACGTTATCATCACCAGTGGCTACACGGGTATATTTAAGTGTTTTTAAATTCGTTGATGCACCACCAGTAGCCGTAGCATTTACGGCTTGGCGTAAATCGCCTACTTCATGCGCTGTATTTAAACCTGAGCTAGTTGCAATTTCGTTACGACCACCGGTAGCAGTAGTGTAATAGTAAAAAGCAATACTGTTAGAGTTGGTTGGCTCGTACTGAATTTCCCATAAAGCCTCTTTGGTGTTTTTAAGCGCCCAAATGTTTTTATAATCGGCTCCAGCAGTTAATGCATAACGGGTTGAACTAATTAATTCAGTAGCATAAGTTTGAGCCGTAGCATAATCGCCCATGTACAAGGCTACACGAGCACGTAAGGCTTTGGCATAATCTTTACCCACACGACCTGCTACGTTGGTGTTTCCAAAAGTAGAAACCCCAATGGCAAAATCTAAGTCGGAAATTACTTGCCCCAGTACGGTTGCTTCAGATGCACGTGCTTTTGGCGCAGCATCAGCTTCAACCAGGGTTGGCGTTAATACCAATGGAACACCCACACCACCGGCTTTACTAAAGCCAGTATTGGAACCACCCCAATAACGAATTAAGTCAAAGTATACATTGGCACGTAAAATACGAGCCTCTGCAAGTACATTGTCTTTTACCACCGTTTGATCGGCTACAGTTGGTACCGCTGCAATAACCGTATTGGCACGGTTAATGGTTGAATACATCGAGTTCCACATGTTACCCAACTCGGTATTGTCGGGTAAAATTTGCTTGTTTGCAATGGTTGCAAAGCTTGGGAAAGTACCCGTGTGGCTCATATTATCTGCATACAAATCAGCAAATATTTGGTAACGCAAACCGTAGTAGTTTCCACTCTGAAAACCACTGTAAATACCCAAGGTAGCTGCGTTTACACTAGCCGCATCTTTAATAGCCGTAGAGGCATCTAGCGAAGCTTGCGGCTTTTGATCTAGGGTTTCTTTCTGACAAGAAGTACCTAGCAAAGCACTTAGGCTTACTAGTGTTACTATTAATTTATAATTTAATTTCATGTTCTTAAGATTTAAAATCCAACATTAATACCGAACGTATAGGTTCTGGCTTGTGGGAAGGTTAAGAAATCGGTTCCTGGTGCAGTATTGGTATCAGAGAAGGTTGAAACCTCTGGATCTAAACCTTGGTATTTGGTTTTGGTCCAGATATTCTGACCGGCTACATACATTCTCAATGAATTTAATTTCAATCGTTTTAGTACTGATGGGCTAAAGGTATAACCAATATTCGCATTTTTTAAACGGATGAAATCGCCATCTTCTAACCAACGGGTAGAGGTTCTTCTATTGTTAGGAGTATCTCCGTAAATAGCTCTTGGAATGTTGGTATTGGTATTGGTTGGTGTCCAACGGTTTAATACAGCTGCTGTTTGACCAAATAAACCATTCATACCTTCAGAGAACGCACGGGTGTTGTTGTAAATTTGGTTACCACCAGAAAATTGGAAGAAGAAGGAAACATCGAAATTTTTGTATTTGAAGTTATTGGTTAAGCCTCCAAAGAACGTTGGTAAACCTTGACCCATAATTTGCTGATCTAAGGCGTTGATTACGTTATCGCCATTCAAATCCTTAAATTTAATATCACCAGCTCTAGTTGCACTTGACTGTAGTGGAGATGCTGCAATATCGGCAGCTGATTGGAATAAACGATCTACAATATATCCTCTAAAAGCGCCTAATGGTTGGCCTTGTTCTACCCAAGAGGCAAATCCTGAAGCGTACGGAATGCCGCCGTATAGGGTTGAAACTTCGTTGCTATTTTTGGTATAGTTAAAGCTGGCATCCCATTTAAAGTTTTTGCTAGTTGCGATAACCGCATTCAAGCCTAACTCGAGACCTTCGTTTTTAACGGCACCAATATTTTTTTGAATACCGGTAAATCCTGAGGTACCTACTAAAGGTTGAGATAATAATAGCTCTTCAGTATTTCTGCGGTAAGCATCAACTGTAAAGCTTAAGCGGTTATCGAAGAAGCCTAAATCGAAACCTAAATTGTATGCTTTAGCAGTTTCCCAAGTTAAATCGGGGTTACCCAATTGTGTAGGTACCAAGGATCCACTTTGAATGTAGGCACCTACCCCAAATAGAGGTAATGATGAAAAGTTACCAATTTCTTGGTTACCGGTTTCACCATAACTGGCTCTTAGTTTTAAATCGCTAATAAGTTTAGAGTTCTTTAAGAAGTTTTCTTCAGATACTCTCCAAGCAACTGAAGCAGCTGGGAAAGTAGCATAACGGTTTTTCGCACCAAAACGTGATGAACCATCTACACGAACCGAACCTTGAACAATGTACTTATCGGCAAAAGTATAGTTAGCACGGGCTAAGTAAGAAACCAAACCCCATGAAGTTCCACCAGAAGAAGCATCGGTTTTAACCGCACCTGCAGAAATTCTGCGAATATCGTTTCCTGGGAAAACGGTAGCCGCTGCATAAATACTTTCGTATTTAGAGGTTTGGTAGGTTACCCCGGCAACAGCGTTTAAGGCATGTTTACCTGCAAAAGTTTTGTTGAACGATAAGATATTTTCATTCACTACGTTCATCTCTTGGTTATAACCTTCAGCACCCGATCCTTTAGAACCTCTACCCGCATTTACGGTAGTTGGATAGAAACGACGGTCTTTACTTTGCACATAATCTACGCCAAATGAAGTTTTAAATTTCAAATTCTCGGTAATGTTGTACTCACCAAATGCATTGGCAAACAAACGATTGTTTACAGCCGTGAAGGTGGTTTCATAAGCAGATGCAACTGGGTTATCTACTGAAGAAACTGGGTCACCTCCCCAGGTTCCATTGGCATTTTTTACGGGTACATGCGGGCCTAATAAAATAGAACCAGAAACTACACCGTAAATGTTATTATCGTTGTTAACACGATTGCTAGTAGCAGTACTAAAGCTTGAGCTGATACCTACGTTAAACTTATCAGATATTTTATTATCGATGTTTACACGACCAGAATAGCGTTTGTAACCGGTATTAATTACAATACCATCTTGATCGAAGTAGGAACCAGAAACCGAGAATTTGGTTTTGTCTGTTCCACCACGGATAGATAGATCGTAGTTTTTAACTGCCGCAGTTTCAAAAATTTCATTTTGCCAGTTGGTATTGGCGTAATCTGCAGGATTTTGACTTAAGCCTGTTAAAGCTGTATAACCAAGACCAGCACCGTAACGATTTGCAACAGCTTCGTTTAATAAGGTAATGTACTCTTGGCCAGTAATAGTAGGCAATTGTCTTTGTGCTTCTTGTACACCGTAATAGCTGTTAAAGCTTAAACGAGTAGCTTGGTTGGCACCACGCTTGGTAGTAATTAACACCACACCACCAGAAGCTCTTGAACCGTAAATAGCTGTTGCAGCAGCATCTTTTAATACTTCTAACGATTCAATATCGCTTGGGTTAATATCGCCCAAAGAGTTGGTTAACTGACCACCAGCGGCTAATTGTGTGTATGAACCGGTATTGATAGGCACACCATCTACAATATATAATGGCTGGTTGCTGGCACCAATAGACGATGGACCACGCACACGAACCGAAATACCACCACCTGGCGTACCAGATGATTGCGTTACCTGCACACCGGGAGCTCTACCTTGTAAGGCTTGCTCTGGCGACAAAATTGGCGCATTGGCAATATCGGCAGCTTTTACGGTAGATTGAGAACCTGTAATTTCTCTTTTGCTTTGCGTACCGTATCCCACAACAACTACTTCAGATAAAACTTTAGAGTCAGACTCTAAACTTACGTTGATGTTTGAGCCATTACCAAGGGTAACAGTTTTTGGAACAAAGCCAATAAAAGAAAAAGTTAAGGCGGTCTGTCCTTGTGCTACTTTAATGCTGAATTTACCATCAGCACTGGTTTGCGTACCAACTTTGGTACCTTTTACCTGGATACTTACACCTGGAAGGGCTGAGCCATCTTCCTTAGCAGTAACTGTACCCGTAATAGTTCGATCTTGAGCAAAGGCTGCAGAAGCTACCAGCATCAATACGAACAAACTTTGTAAGAGTTTTTTCATACAATTTTTAATTAAGAATCTAGTTAATTATTGGTTATTTATAAATCTAAATATCAGAAGCATAAGTGTTATAACAAAATAAATTTAAACGTATTTTAACAATAAAATAATAATATATTGATTATCAGTTAATTAATGTTTAATTCATGTGCAAATAAGCCAAACAACGAAACACCCTATTTCTGGTATTTGAGACAAGTAAATGGCGGTTTTCAGGGTTCTTTTGATAATCATTAATTATATAATTAGACTAGTAAACAACGCTTTTTAAAATAAAAATTGAAAATATTTACTACTATGTATTGCATATTACCAAACAATACCTATATCTTTGTATCATGATACTAGCAAATACGCAAACCCAAATGAGGAAAGGAATTCTGGAATATTGCATTCTATCCATTATTTCCCGAGGGGAAATATATGCCTCAGATATCATCAATGAGCTAAAAGAAGCCAAGCTCTTGGTGGTAGAGGGTACACTGTACCCCCTTTTAACACGTTTAAAAAACAACGGTTTACTCAGTTACAACTGGGTAGAATCAACTTCGGGTCCTCCGCGAAAATATTACCAATTAACAGCGGAAGGCAGCAAAACCTTAGAACAACTAAACAACACCTGGAAAGAACTGGCCTTTGCCGTTGAAACAGCCAGGATTAAAAAAACGAAAAAATAGCGGACATGAATAAAACGATTATCATAAACATAAACGGCATAGTTTTTCATATAGAAGAAGATGCCTACGAAGTATTAATTAGCTACATGAACCAAGTGAAAAAACATTTTGGTTACAGTACAGATAGCTTCGAAATAGTGGGCGACATTGAAAATCGCTTGGCAGAAATGTTTAACGAACTACTCACAAAAGACAACAAACAGGTAATTGTGTTGGCTGATGTGACGACGGTAACCCAACAAATGGGTAGCCCGAACGATTTTGAACTTCTGGATGAGGAAAACGACGAAAACACGGTTCGGGTAGACAAAAGGTTGTTTAGAGATACAGATGACCGAATTATAGGCGGTGTTTGTGCTGGAATTGGTCACTATTTCGATCTAGAACCCCGTTGGATTAGACTACTCTTTCTCTTGAGTTTCTTTTTCTTTGGAACAGGCTTCATCCTCTACCTTATTTTATGGATTGTAATGCCAAAAGCAATTAGCCGGGCAGATAAATTAGCCATGAAAGGAGAAGCCGCTACTTTACAAAATTTTAAAAAGAATTTTGATGAGGAAGTTGCCGCTGTAAAAGAACACTTACATACCGCACAAAAAGAAGTGCAGCCATTTTTTCAACGGTTAGGCCGCTTTATCGAGCAGCTCTTTTCGCACTTTGGTAAATTTTTAGGAAAAACCGGTATGATTATTATTAAGATTATTGGGGGCTTTAGTATTGCCATTGGGGTATTGATTTTATTCTCCCTTTTTGTGGCATTACTAGCGGTTTTGGGGGTTTGGAACAGTTCGGAATTGCCCATTTTCCCTTTTAGTATTGTAAACCCCGAGTACCAGGCGGCTATTTACATTTCGGCTTTCTTGGTAGTAATCATCCCTTTAATATCGCTCATATTATTCGCCGTGCGGGTATTGTTTAATAAAAGCACGGTTGGCAAAAATGGCTC
>JAIPAN010000082.1 GCA_021740025.1 Sphingobacteriaceae bacterium | reverse complement strand
AATGGGCACTGGAGAAGCCGCCGAAATGGCTTTATAATGCTGATAAATACCTTCCTGGGTAGGTTTGTTGTAGTATGGGCTTACCGATAAAATGGCGTCAAAACCTTCACTATCGAAATGGTTTAAGCTATCTACCACCTCTTGCGTATTATTTCCACCAATACCAGCTACTAAACCAACACGGCCATTCACGGTTTCTTTGGTAAACTTCCAAATAGCGGTTTTTTCTTCCTTAGTTAAGGTAGCCGTTTCTCCAGTTGTGCCTAAAGAAACTAGGTATTCTACTCCACCAGCAATGGTGTGGTTAATTAAGTTTTTTAAACCGTCGAAATCCACCGATCCGTCGGTATTGAAAGGGGTAACCAAGGCAACTCCTGTACCGTATAGTTTATTCATTTTGTTGAGTTTAGCTTCGCAAAAATACACATTTTGCGATTTAAAAGGTGTATCAGGCTAGCATCGCCAGTAAATCTTCATCAGATATAATAGGAATGCCTAGTTTTTGTGCTTTTTCTAATTTAGCCGGCCCCATATTGGCGCCCGCTACTACGTAATTTAATTTGGCAGAAATACTACTCAGTATTTTTCCGCCATACGATTCAATAAGGTCTTTTAACTCCTCTCGGCTACGATTTTCAAATACCCCCGAAATAATGAAACTTTTACCTTCAAGTTGCGTTCCGGCCAATACTACTTCCTTAAATATACTCTCGAATTGCAGGCCGTAGCTTTGCAATAAATTAAGTTGATGGATATGTTCTGAGTTGGCAAAATAACGTTGTACACTTTCGGCAATGCGTTCGCCAATTTCATCTACCGCTACTAAATCTTCTAAAGAAGCATGCTGAAGCGCTTCAATGGTTCGGAAATGGGCAACCAATTTTTTGGCTACCGTTTCGCCCACAAAACGAATGCCCAAACCAAACAATACTTTTTCAAAAGGCATTTGTTTAGAGGCTTCAATACCGGCCAACATGTTTTCAATAGATTTTTCACCAAAACGTTCTAAAGTTTTCAGCTGATCGCGTTTTTGGTATAGGGTGTACAAATCTGAAATCTGTTGTAAAAATCCTTGTTTGTAGAAGTGGTCAATGGTTTCGTCGCCCAAGCCATCAATATTCATGGCCTTACGGCCAATAAAATGCTGTATACGCCCTACTATTTGGGGCCCACAACCTTCATCGTTGGGGCAATAAAATGCCACCTCTCCTTCTTCTCTCACTAGCGGCGTGTTACACTCGGGGCAGATTTTGGGGTAAATTACTAGCTGTGCAAGAGGCTGTCGTTTGCTCGTATTTACTGAAATAATTTTGGGGATAATTTCGCCGCCTTTTTCTACCAATACGGTGTCGCCAAGGTGTAAGTCGAGGCGCTCAATTTCGTTGGCATTGTGTAAGGTGGCTCTTTTTACCGTAGTTCCTGCCAATAATACGGGCTTTAAATTGGCCACCGGCGTTACCGCTCCGGTACGGCCCACTTGGTAGCTCACGTGCTCCAAAATGGTTTCTACTTCTTGGGCTTTGTATTTATAGGCAATGGCCCATCGGGGCGATTTGGCCGTAAAGCCCAATTCTTCTTGTTGAGCGTATTGATTTACTTTAAGTACAATGCCATCAATATCGTAGCCTAAGTCGAAGCGTTTGCTATCCCAATGTGCAATAAAAGCCAAAACTTGGTCAATAGTTGTGCACAGTGTATTGTGTTCGCAGGTATGAAAGCCCCATGTTTTTACGGCTTGCAGGCTATCCCAATGGGTAGGGTATAAGCGTTTATCGGTATATAAAAAGTATAAAAAGCAATCGAGCGGACGTTTGGCTACTTCGCCCGAATCTTGTAATTTGAGTGTGCCGGCAGCAAAATTTCGAGGATTGGCATAAGTGGCTTCCCCGTTTTCTATCCGTTCTTCATTTAAGCGATCGAAAGCTTGGCGGTGCATAAATACTTCGCCTCTAATTTCAAAACTTTCGGGGTAGCCGCTGCCACTTAATTGGTGCGGAATAGTACGTATGGTTTTGGCATTGGTGGTCACATCGTCGCCTTTGGTACCATCTCCACGGGTTACGGCACGTACCAATTTACCTTGTTCGTAGGTTAAGCTGATGGAAAGTCCATCGAATTTAAGCTCACATACATATTCAAAATTAGTACCAATGGCTTTACGAATGCGTTCATCGAAATCACGAAGATCCTGTTCGTTATAGGTATTACCCAACGAGAGCATGGGCCATTTGTGGGCCACCGTTTTAAACTCTTTGGTAATTTGTCCGCCCACTTTTTGCGTGGGCGAATCGGGGTGTACAAATTCGGGATGTGCTTTTTCTAGCTCAGTAAGTTCTTCTAGTTTTTTATCAAACTCAAAATCAGAAATGCTGGGTTGGGCCAATACATAATAACGGTAATTATGTTCGTTAAGTTCGGCCACAAGGGCATCAATTTGGTCTTTAATGGCAAAAAGCGACATAAAACGAAGATACGGTATTACTGTTTTGTTTCGAGGGCTAAAGCGCTTGAAATTTCAGTAAAAATTTCGAAATATACCGGAGCCAATTCAGCTTGGTAGGCTACTAAAACTTCGGTAATTTTTTTTTGTTCGGCTTGTGTTAATGATTCTGGCCACACCCGAAGGCAAATGCGGTGTAGGGCGTAGGCTATTTTTTCGGTTTCACGGTAGCTGTTTAGGTAGGCACTGCTGCAAAATCGCTCGAAATACATTGTAAATGGCTGGGTGTCTTCTACTAAATTAAGCTCTAAAAATTCGACTATCTTGTTTATATCGCAAGCAGCTAAGTGGCTATAAAAGGCTTCGGTACTAACTTTATTGTTTTTTAATAAGAGGCCATCTAATAGCAATTCGATGCTAATATGAGCTAAAAAATAGGCTTTTACCGGGCTATTTTGGAGTATGGGGCGTAACTTAGCACTTAATTGCTGGCTATGTGTGGTAAAGAAATTTGAATTGTGAAAATGCTTATCAACCACCAAATGCCGCATCCATCCTTTTAAAATTGCGTTTAACTCTACATCGTTTTCAAAAAGCTGCGGATTTTTCTGCGGATACAATTTCCATTCTTTTTGCGCATTGGCGGTTAAATCAGGCAAAATGGTTCCTAAAACCGTGTAGGCATCGCTGGTTTGGTCGAAATAATAATGCGATAAAAAGTTCATCTTCTTGCTTAAAAGTACGTAAAATGCATCATTTTTTACCAAGGGCAACGCATTTAGGCAATTCTATTATCTTTGTTTTTCTGAACGATTGAAAAAGATGAATTTTATTGACGAATTACGTTGGCGTGGCATGCTCCACGATATGATGCCTGGAGCAGAAGAGCAATTGAGTAAAGAGCTTACGGCTGGTTATATTGGTTTCGATCCAACGGCCGATTCTTTGCATGTGGGGCATTTAACCCAAATTATGACCCTAATTCATTTTCAACGTGCCGGCCATAAACCGGTAGTGTTGGTAGGTGGGGCAACGGGCATGGTGGGCGATCCTTCGGGAAAATCTGCCGAACGTAATTTGCTTTCTGCGGATGTGCTAAACCATAACGTAGCGTGTTTAGAGAGTCAGTTAAAAAAATTCTTAGACTTTAATACGGGTGCCAATAGTGCCATCATGGTAAATAACTACGATTGGTTTAAAAACTTTAGCTTTTTAGATTTCATTCGCGATGTGGGTAAACACCTTACCGTGAATTATATGATGGCCAAAGATTCGGTGAAAAAGCGTTTAGAAGGCGATACGGGCATGTCGTTTACCGAATTTAGCTACCAATTGGTGCAGGGCTACGATTTCTATTATTTATGGAAAGAGCAAAATTGCTTGGTTCAAATGGGCGGCTCCGATCAGTGGGGTAATATGGTTACCGGCACCGAGTTGATTCGCCGGAAAGCTGGTGGTACAGCTTTTGCCATAACTACGCAATTAATTAAAAAGGCCGATGGTACTAAATTTGGTAAAACCGAAGAAGGTGCCGTTTGGTTAGATCCGGCTAAAACATCGCCTTTTAAATTTTACCAGTTTTGGTTAAATACGAGCGATGACGATGCCAAAACCTGGATTCGCATATTTACACTAAAAACCCAAGCCGAAATTGAAGGTTTGGAAAAAGCGCATAACGAAGCTCCGCATTTGCGCATTTTGCAAAAAGCCTTGGCTGAAGAAATTACTACCCGTGCACATGGCGAAGCAGCGTTGCTAACGGCGTTAAAAACTACCGATTTCTTGTTTGGTAATGGTTCTTTAGACTTTTTACGTGAACTTTCTAACGAAGCGGTATTGGATGTTTTTGAAGGTATTCCGCAATATACTGTTGCTAAATCAGCTTTAACAGCAGGTGTTTCTATGACCGATTTATTAGCCGAGCATTCGGCGGTTTTCCCCTCAAAAGGAGAAGCTCGTAAAATGATTCAGGGGGGTGGGGTAGCGCTCAATAAAGAAAAGCTTGAAGATCCGACGCAGTTAATTACCACTACTAATTTGGTGAATGATCGGTTTTTGGTGGTGCAAAAAGGAAAGAAAAACTACTTTTTGCTTAGCGCCGAATAAGGTTTATTGAACCAATAAATTACAGCCTCTAATATCGCTGGCATCAAAACGGCCCAATACTTCAAATTGGTTGGGGCGGGTTAGTTTGCCTAAATCTTGCGTAGCTATAAAAGCGCAAGAATGCACATTGGCCAAATCGATGATGTTGATGCCTCCAGTTTTTCCAGCTTCGATTAGTTGAAAAGGATCATTCGTATCGCGAATGTACACCTGCATCCATGGTGGGCAGGTGAAAATTCCACCTCTTTTGGAATAGGCCTGAGAAAGTAATTCGGTCATGCCGTATTCGGAGTGGATATTGGCTACCCCAAACCCACGGCATAAAAGTTCGTGTAATTCTTCGCGAATGAGTTCTTTCCGTTTACCTTTCATGCCACCGGTTTCCATCACAATAAGCTCGGAGAAATTTATGGGAAATTGTTCTACAAAATCGAGTAGGGCATAAGTAACCCCTAATAAAATAGTGGGCTTTCCTAATTTTTTAAGGTTTTCTAATGTTTCAAAAAGCTCTTGGTGGTTGTGCAGGTAATAGCCACTGCCGGCTTGGGCTTGCTGCAGTAAATCATCAACCATATAAATGAGCGAAGAACCTTCCCGTTCGGCATAGGAAGGGAGTAGGGCCAGTAAAGTGTACTGTGAAATATCCCCATAAAAAAGTTTAAAAGCGCTGCGGTAGCTTTCTTCGTATAGGCTCACATTATGCACATAGTGTTTGCTTGTTTGCATGCCCGTGGTGCCCGAACTGCTGAATACTTGTTCCGTTTTGTCGGAAGTTGTTACGGCATGTTGTTTAAAAAAGGAAATGGGCAAAAAAGGGATTTCTGCTACCTTAACAACACGCTGAGGGGCTATGCCCAAATGTTCGATAAAGCTTTTGTAAATGGGGTTGTGAACCGCCTGATACTGAAAAACCTCCAAAGCCTTCTCTTCAAAGCCGTGGAGGTTTTTGATCGTAAAAATATCTTTAGATAGGCTACTGTTCACCGCACAAAGATACAATTTGAGCGCTTATCGTCTTCTTTTTCCGAATGCTTCTTTAAAATAGGCACCTGCCAAGGCCGATACGCCCGCAACTAAGCCACCAAGCGTAGCAGTTAGTAGTACCAGCAGCAACCATGGCATGCCTTTTTCGGAAGAGGTAAGCACTTGACCTACACGGTTAGCTAATAAATTTTCGTTGGGCAGGGTATGTAATAATGCCATGCAGGCCCACAGAATAAAAATGGCGCTAAACCCGTTTCCGAAAGATTTGCTGGGTTTGTTGCCCATCCAAGCGGCTAGTATAAACGCAATGGGAGCAATAACCCACCAGGGTAAGAAAAATTGAGCAATTAAACTGA
>JAIPAN010000081.1 GCA_021740025.1 Sphingobacteriaceae bacterium | reverse complement strand
TGATGCTTCTATATCTAAACTGAGGTCTAAAAAGGTGGGCTTGGCATTGGTAACTGAAATATCGTATTGAATTTTTTTCTGATAACCCACAAAACTGAATGTTATATTGTAAAATCCAGGTTTAAGGTTTTTGAAAACATATACTCCTGCACTATCGGTACTTGTTCCGCCAGCAATGCCTTGTATACTGATCGATACTCCTGTCAAGGCTTGGTTAGTTAAGGCATCCTTAACAAATCCTTTAATTATTCCGGCATTTATTTCGTTGCGCTGTGCCCAAAGAACATTACACTGCAGCAATAAAAAAGCAAAAAATATAAAACGTTTCATAATTGTTTGTATTTGGGGCAAAGGTATCGGCAGGAAATGAATCTATGTTCATCTATCCTATTTTATGACATACTAATTACGCATTTATTTTAATTGCCAAAGCCGCCACCAAGGTGTTCCCGGCGAATCGTGGTGTTCATAGTGGTAGCCAAAAAAATAGCAAGTTATAAATGCTAAAAAATGATTCTTTTTTAGTGTTGCTGATTGATGATTGTTTTCATGCTCTCCATGATGAGGCATCCAGGTTCCAAAAAAGAACAGTTGTAAGGTGCTTAGTGCCGATGGAACTACCCAAAATAAGATTAAATTACTTTCTGAAAACCAAATTTTAAGTATGTTAAACAAAATGGCTAAAATTAAAATTTGCCACCACCTAACATAAGTTTTCACAAAGTTAAAATACCAAGAAAAGAAATTCCCATGATGGTAATCTGGGTCTTTATCTGTATGCACATGCCGATGATGTTCGTGGTGCTTTTGATACAATGCCGATAAGGGAAAAAGTGCATATAAAAGGGTGCATAATCCACCAATAAAATTGTTTAATTGCCTGTTTGATGATACGGTACCGTGCATGGAATCGTGGGCGGTAATAAAAAGGCCTGTGTACAAATGCATTTGCAAGAGCACCAACACATACACCCAAGGATTGGACCAAGTAATGGTGAAAACGAGTAAATTACAAAGACTTAAAGCCCAAGAGGCTATTACCAGCAAGGCTATCACTACTCCCCAATTAGAGACAGACTTAGTCATTTGCTACAGTATTTAAACCTTTTTTACTGCTATTTATAGGCTGAGGTACTTTTACATAATAGCCTGTACCGTCGTATGCTCGTTTGCGTGGGTGTTGCATACAAGTTTCGCAGCAGCACCCTTGCAAGGCATCTCCGCAAGCATCACATTGGGTAAAGTGTTCGTTACACTCTGGGTTGGCGCAATTAATCATTTTAGCCGTAGTGGTACCGCAGTTAAAACAGGTGGAAATTACAACAGGGTTTTCCGAATTTACATCCACCGCAACCCGATTATCAAATACGTAACATTTACCTTCAAAATCTTTACCACCGGCTTCTTTACCGTATTTAATAATACCGCCATGCAATTGGTAAACATCTTTAAAACCTTCGTGTAATAACAATGCGGATGCTTTTTCGCATTTAATGCCACCGGTGCAATAGGTTAGTATTTTTTTGTCTTTGTATTGTGCCAGCTCGTTTATCTTTTCGGGGAACTCCCTAAAATTTTCAATATCTAAAGTAATGGCATTTTTAAAACGACCCACATTGTGTTCGTAATTAGAACGCACATCTAAAATCACCACATCTTCTTCATCTTTCATTGCCAAAAAATCGGCAGGCTCTAAATGCTTACCCGTTTGTTTAGTTGGATCAATAATTTTGGGGTTTCGCAAGCCCGAATGCACAATTTCCGATTTGTAACGGCAGTGCATTTTAATAAATGAAGGCTCGTCTACGGCATCAATTTTGAACTCGGTTTTAGCAAACCGAGGGTCGGCGTGCACTGCATCCATGTAGATTTTACAAGCTTCCGGCGTACCAGATACTGTTCCATTCAATCCTTCATCGGCCACAATAATTCGGCCTACAAGGTTTAACGATTGACAAAATTTTAAATGATCGGCCGCAAATTGTTCGGCTTCTGCTATAGGACTATAGCAATAGTATAGTAAGGTTTGGTAATTTTTCATAATCATTGATGCTGCTGCAAACAGCGTTAAATGAATTACAAAGATAGGAATTGCCCATGAAAAAGCTAGTATTCAGCTGGAACTACAAGTGTAGGATCTTTGGGATCATAAAATATAGCTATTAAAGCGCCCACTCGAGGGATTTGCACTCTAGAAACCGTAAGTTCAAAAGTTGCCATTTTATTTAATATACGTACACTAATAGCTATTCGCGGATTTTTATTCACTGTAAGTCGAGTGTCCGCAATGTGAATTATGGGTACAGAAGCCCAAACTCCTTCCTTTTTCAAGCGCTTATGCAAACGTTTTTGGCGATAGGCTTTTAACCAGATGGGTAACCAAAAAATAACCATTATAGCTGCCAAGCCACCTACAAACAATACAATAAAATACGGGTTAGCTACATATTGCGCTAACCAAACGGTCATTTTTGCAGCACGATTTATATCTTGGGTGGTGGTAAATACCAAATACATACCTCCCACCCATACCAAAAAGAATAAAGAAAGTAAAAAACGGTACAAAAATTTCATACCCTTTTAACGCATTCAAAAGAAATTTATTGGGGATAATAAAAAATTAATTCAGGCCAATGGCAATGCGAATGCCTTTGTTTTTAGCAAGGCCTAAATCGTTTGCTTGACCGTAGAATACCTTAAAATTTAGCCATTGTACACCAACATACCATTCATTATAATGACTTAAATTGGGTGTTTTTAAATAATTGAACCCTAGCAATTCTTGGAATTTAAGTTTACGAATGAGCGGAATTTTGTTGAAGATAAATCCGGAGAAATTATGAGAAACATGCGCTTCCACAAATTGCCCGGCTGTACTATGTGTATAATAATCTAAGAACAAAAAACTGTTGGGCTGTGCCTGAAAAGCTGTTCGCAAATTGCCTCTAAAATGTTGGTAATCTGGGAAAAAGACCGAAGAATGATTCAGGTATTTACCGGCAGCAACATAAAAAGATGATTTACCATAAAACCCCATCGAAATATCTGATTTGGTTAAATCAAAACTTAACACATCGTAGCGAACATCAGAAGAAAGAAATCCATTAATTCCACGAACATAGTTTAAGCCCAAAGTGGGGTACTTGGAAGCTTGATAATATTTACCCGTTGGATAGGTTACATATTTGTTACTAAAATTATAACTGGCCCGAAGTTCCAATTTAACAGATTGGTTGTTCGGGAAAAGCGGCACATCCTGCGAAGGATTTAAGGGGTTATTTGAGCTAAACGTTCTATCATCGAAATCGTAAATGCGGTAAATGCTTGTATTAAGCAAACTTTTTCGACTGGCGAACTCAAGGGAAGCAGAAGTACGCACGTTGCCAAAAATACGACCACTAAGTCCCAATTGGGCAAAGGCGTTGTGGTACAATTTTAAATCGTTACGCTCATAAAATAGAGAGCTAATGCTGTTTTGCAAGGGTGTTACCGAGCCTCTCTTATTTAAATCTTCTATATCGGAGCCTAAAGCAAAAGAGAAAATACCATTACCCACCGGCAATGAACCGCTGACATGAGCATTGATTAATTGATTGGCAAAACCATAACGCACATTGGCAGAATAGCGCACTGATTTATTACTTAAACTATCTAGCTGCTTTACATAAACCGCTCCAAATTTTACACCAAACCCTTCCACTGTATTGTAAAATGCAGAACGTAATAAAGAATTGATACGTAAGTATTGCTTTTTGAATCGATTGCTATGCGTATAACCAGAACCTATTAAAAAACGCATCGGTTTAAAAATATTACTCTTACTATCTAAAGAATCTAAATACGCTTTCGATTCGCGTTTAACAGCCAACGTTTCTTTTTTTAAATAATCGGTGGTCTCCTCATCTGTTAAGGGTATGGGCCGCGATCGTTCCCAATACGTAGAATCTTTTTTGTTGACTTCTCTCGTTATTCGGAGGGCTTCTCTAAAACTATTTTTTTCGAAAGCAGGTTCTAATTGGTAGTTTTTAAATACAGCTACAAAATATCCTCCAAAAGAAAAGCCCATAAAACCTCCGTTGAACTCCATTTTTACCGAAGCCGGCATCCAGCCATCGGCACCGGTTGGAATAAAATCTTGCTTAATTTTCAACGTGTCTACAAAGTTCAGGTTATTATCTTTGCTCAAATACAAGTCAGTACTATAAATACGCCACGAATCTTCTAAAATATAGATGTTACCACGAAATACCGGATCGGAAGCCCTTTTGGGTATTACCTGAATTTTATTCACCATTTCCCCATTTTCTACGGTATTACCCAAAAATTTATAGGTATAATATAAAAAAGCATCATCAGCTATAGGCGATACCAGTGGGCGTAAACTCAAGCCTTCCCAACTTTGATAATTCTCATAAAAATTAACTTTTAAATCGGTAGCACGATTAAAACTAAAGGCCCTATTATTGCCCGAAGTCTTCGAAGAGAGCATTTCTTCGCGGTATTGGTTAGGTTGTTGGTAGCTTAATTTCGATTCAGATTCAGATAGGTAAATAATTCCTCTTCGGTTAGAATCTAAGCCTAATTGCTTGCCCAAATCATCGATATTTAAACCCATAAATTTTTTAGGAGCGGCCAATAATTTTTGCATCCCCTTAATGTATACTTCAGCTGTATAGGCTTTAACCTCGGTTAAATGCGACTTGCGGTTTTTTATAGCTTGACGAATGATGGCATAAGCGGGATCTTCCGCATTAGCCTTTATCACCACATCACTTAATTGATAGGCTTCGGGCTGTAAAGTAAAATTGAGTTTGGTATCGGCCACAAGCGAAAGGGCTTGGCTAAATTGTTGATAGCCCACAGCCCGCACCATCAATTCTATACTACCCTGTTTTACACGTAACTGATATAAACCCTCCGAATTGGCGGAAGTACCCACGGTTGTTCCTTTTACATACACACTGGCAAAAGAAATGGGCTGCCCCTTGGTATCGGTTACTTTGCCGCTTAAAAGCACCGTTTGCCCAAATAGGACTTGGCTTAGCAATAAAAAAAAGAATAGACAATGTAGTTTCATGAATCTTTGGCGACACTGTAAAGATGCAATTTATCTGGTAAGAGTTGCGCCACCTAACTGTTTAAAAAACATAAAAATTGCATCCACCAATTTCAACACGAATTGCTTAATTTTACGATTCAAATAAAAAGGCATGTACAAAACCCTACAACCCGTTTTACAGCAAGAACTGAGCAGTATTAAAGAAGCTGGTTTATACAAACAAGAGCGCATCATTACGTCGGCGCAAGGAGCCGAAATTTCGGTGCAGGGCGATAAGCAAGTACTCAACTTTTGTGCGAATAATTATTTAGGTCTTAGTTCGCATCCTCAGGTAATAGCCGCTGCAAAAGATGCTATCGACAGCCGTGGTTACGGATTATCATCGGTACGTTTTATATGTGGTACGCAAGATATTCACAAAGAATTGGAGCGTAAACTATCCGATTTTTTGGGCACCGAAGACACAATTTTATACGCCGCTGCTTTTGATGCCAATGGGGGTGTTTTTGAACCTTTGTTTAACGAACAAGATGCCATTATTTCGGATGAATTAAACCACGCCTCTATTATTGATGGCGTACGTTTGTGCAAAGCCCAACGCTACCGCTACAAACACGACGATATGGCCGATTTGGAAGCCCAATTACAAGCTACCCAAAACCTACGCCACCGTATTATTGTAACCGATGGCGCTTTTTCTATGGATGGCACCATTGCGCAATTAGATAAAATTTGCGCCTTGGCCGAACAATACCAAGCTTTGGTCATGATTGATGAATGCCATTGTTCAGGATTTTTAGGTAAAACTGGCCGTGGCACCCACGAACACCACGGCGTAATGGGTCAAATTGATATCATTACCGG
>JAIPAN010000080.1 GCA_021740025.1 Sphingobacteriaceae bacterium | reverse complement strand
TGGCCCACTAGCCCCCGGCTTTTTAAACGCTCTAACAGATTTTATAAAGAATTTTAAATAGGGCTTAGCCCATGTTGTGGTACACAGCCTGTACGTCGTCGTCTTCCTCTAGTTTGTCAACTAGTTTCAGTACATCGGCGGCCTGTTCTTCGTTTACTTCTGCGGTAGATTGAGCCACCCGTTCCAATTTAGCACTAATTACTTCAATGCCTTTTTCCTCTAAGGCTTTTTGCATTTTGCCAAAATCTTCAAATGCGGTATGAATTACGGCTACATCTTTTCCTTCTTCGCCTTCCTCTAGATAAATTTCTTCTAGTCCAGCATCAATTAAATCAAATTCTAATTCTTCTAAATCTACTTCTCCGGGCTCAAAACGAAATACCGATTGACGGGTGAAAATGAAATCTAAAGAACCTGTTTTGCCTAGCGTGCCATCACATTTATTAAAATAACTGCGCACGTTAGCTACGGTACGGTTGGTATTATCAGTAGCGGTTTCTACTAAAATGGCAACTCCGTGTGCGGCATATCCTTCGTAAACTAACTCCTCGTAATTACTTTCGTCTTTATTGCTGGCACGTTTAATGGCCGCTTCCACACGGTCTTTAGGCATGTTTACCGCTTTGGCATTTTGCATGGCCGTGCGCAAACGTGAGTTGGCATCGGGGTTGGCTCCACCAGCTTTTACAGCCATAACAATCTCTTTACCCAAACGGGTAAATTGAACGGCCATTTTGGCCCAACGTTTAAATTTTCGCTCTTTTCTAAATTCGAATGCTCTTCCCATGGACTATTACTTACTTAAATTTTTAATCATATCTATGCTGATGGCTGCCAAATCGAAGGAGAGTTCCCAGCCCCAATCTTCTTTAGCAAAACTATCGTTTATTGATTTCGGCCAACTATTCGCAATAGCTTGGCGTGGATCGTTCTCGGTGTAGGAGAGTGTAAAATTAGGAACTTGTTTGCGTATTTCTGTAGCCAATTGTTCGGGCGTAAAACTAATGCCACCTAAATTATAGCTCGATCGTATGCGTAATTTTTCTGCCGGAGCATCCATTAATTGAATGGTTGCACGAATGGCATCTTCCATATACAGCATGGGGAGTGCGGTGTTTGCAGATAAAAAGCATTCGTAATGCCCATTTTTTAAAGCCTCGTGAAAAATGTGGACGGCATAATCGGTGGTGCCACCGCCTGGAGCTGCTTTCCAGCCAATTAATCCCGGGTAACGAATGCTCCGTACATCCAATCCATATTTAGTAAAATAATATTCGCACCAGCGTTCGCCAGCTAGTTTGCTAAATCCGTAAACCGTGTTCGGGTCCATTACGCAATACTGGGGCGTATGTTCTTGCGGCGAATGTGGTCCAAAAACGGCAATTGAACTTGGCCAAAACACTTTTTTAACCTTAAATTCTACCGATAAATCGAGCACATGGAGTAATCCATCCATGTTTAACTCCCAAGCTAGTTTAGGCTTTTGTTCGCCCACGGCCGAGAGCATGGCTGCTAAGAGATATACTTGGGTGGGTTGATATTTCCCGAAAAGGCTGCGTAGGTTCTCTTGGTCTAATACATTTACTTGTTCAAAAGGACCGGTAAAAGTTTGAGGCTCCAGAATGTCGCAGGCAATTACCTGCTCGTTGCCATGTATTTGGCGTAGGGCCTCTACTAGTTCCGTTCCAATTTGCCCGTTAGAGCCAATAACCAAAATTGTTTCACGCATGTTTTTCTTCGGTTTGAGGCAAAGGTAAAAAAAACCTACCAGCAAGGTGCAAGAAACACGTTAATTCAACTTGGTAGCCACAACACATGTTTTGGTATACTGCTTTACATTCCCATTCAGATTAAATACTTCAATTTTAAGAATGTAAATACCAATGGGTACTCGTTCTGATTGTTCATTGAGGCCATCCCATACCCATGCCCCCTCGGTACCCATGGTTTGGTTTTTGATCAGATTGCGCACCAATTGACCTTTTTCGGTAAAAATGCGCACATTGGCAACTCCTCCGGGCGTTTGCCAATGGTATAGCAAGGTGAGGGCATCCTCAAAGCCATCGTTATCTGGGGATACGGTTACAGAACTTAAGTTAATATCATTCGTGCCCATTACTCCTTCTAAAAATTGTGAATTTTGATAACCTGGTGTAGCAAAACCCACTGCCGCTGCTGCCGAGCGGAAGTTGCCAGGAGTATTGGCTGCTAGGCTGAATAAGCTTCGTTCTAGGGAAACCCCTTCGGTATTTGCTAGGAGCGCAAAATGCATCTTGTCGGAATAATTAAACTGATCAATACGCATGGAATCGCAAACAAGAATAACCACACCAGCATCGTCGTTAAACGAAGGCAAGGAGGCAACTTTTACCAAGGTATTGGACTGGTTTACCGTGTAATTGGCTAAAATATTGTCGGTATCTGTAGCGAATACCCGGTAAGATTTTGCCGGAATGAGATTGTTTACTCCACTGACTGCTTTCAGGCTACTAAGTTTATCTTGATCGTCGGCGCTGGCAATACCGAGGTCTTTTAAATCGAGCGGGTGATCGGTAGTATTATAAATTTCTACAAAATCAACCCCACCGCCTTTGGGATTAAATAAGATTTCGGATATTAATAAATCGCCCACCAAAATCTTTTTGGGCAAGAAAAAGTCACTACTATTATTGGGCACCTGAATAAGTACCCCACTACAATCGCTTACTTGGTTGCTACTGAGGGTGTAGGTAAGCCCTCGGCTAAGAGGGGCTGCAAACTTTAGTTGCACCTCGGTAAAATTGGGCGCCACTGCCACTCCCGAGATGGGCTGGCCTACACCGTTATTTAAATTATAATGGCTAGCAAGCACCGCCGAGGTGCTATCTATAAATTGGTTAAATTGAAGGCTTAGGGTTACGCTATCCAAGACGTTTACCGAGAGTAATTTTAAGGGCTCCGGATTGATGCCCGCTTGGTAAATGCTATTGATTTTCCCCGGCGTACCGCCGCTGATATCCATGCTGGCTCCCCAATTCTGAATGCCGGTACAAATTGCTTGTGGGTTGATGAGTTCTAAGCTATAGCCGCCCAGTTTTTTAGTAGCGTCTTTATACCAGGTATCGGCATAATTTACTTGGTCCATTACTGCCCCCTTATCATTCTTCAGCACCAGCATATCGCCTGCATTGTTTAAACTTGGCCAAGTGCTTAAGCCAATAACTTTACCATAAAGGGTAAAATTAGGCACATCGGTTAAGGCACAAACAAGCACAAATTCATGCGGGTCTACACTTACATTGCCAATAGTGGCGGTGCTGGTGCCATCGCTATAGGTCCAATTTTGTACCGAAATGGGAAAATCGGTGGTGTTCCAAAGCTCAATATATTCTACACTTGGTAAATCAATTTGTGGCGATGGATCGGCAAAAATTTCGTTTATGAGGATGTCTTTGGCTTGTGCCACATAAGGTTTTACATAGGAAAAACTAAAGGGTGAATTACTCACCACATTGCCTGCCTTATCGCTTACGTTCGCCATGCTGAGCGAATAGGTGGCTGTTTGTAAATTAGCGACAAATTTTAATTCATAGAGTGCACTGTTAGCTAGTTTTTTAATGGAAAGAGGGTTCCCAAGACCATTATCGAGGGTGTAGTTTGCTGTGTTTTTAGCCTTTAGGCTATCCATTGGTTCGTTATACGCAATGGCTATGGTATTCGAATCTAGTGGCGCAGCAGAAAGAATGTTTGGCGGGGTGGTATCTGCAATAAGCGGCGCAATACTAATATCGTCGAAAAAGTGTTTTTGAACAAAAGATACCGTTGATTGTTGCACATAAATGCCAAAATAAGCGGTACTTACTATGCTGTTGTCCACAACCGATCCTTCGGGAAAGTAATCAAAGCCAATACCTGTTAGGTCACGTTCTAGGGTAAATAGCCCTGCTGCCGTTCTACTTACTTTAATTTTTACGGTATTATTGGAGGTATTTAAAATACCATCTATCCCATCGATAATTTTTACACTTGTATTTATTGCACCCGTTCGTTTATAAAGCGCCACTTCATCAGCCGTATGACCAATGCGAACAAAATAGCCGTTTATAGTAGCACTTTGTAAATTTTGCTGGTCCGATATCAGGTATACATCTACATAATTTGCCCCAGAAGTATTAAATTCTAAATTGCACCAAAATTCCCAGGTACAATCGCTGGCCAAGGCATTTGTGGTGCTTAAATAAAAATTACTATTTGGCGTTACCGAATTCGAGCGCAGGTGATTTACTGTAGGCAGGTCTGTAATGATAAAATCTGCTCCAGCATTGCTACCAGTCCAAATCGGAGCTGCCGTAAAATCACCGTCATTAAATTGCTCATTTACTTGCCCAAAAGCAGAATTGATGCACAGCAGTGCTAAAAAGACTAAACTATTTTTCATATTTGTAAGTATTAACGCATCAATTTACAAATAATTAAATAATTTAACTTAAAATTAAATGAAAGTTGCCGTAGTAGGTGCTACCGGTTTGGTAGGCACCGTCATGTTGAAAGTATTGGAGGAACGTCATTTCCCATTAACAGAATTACTACCTGTTGCCTCTGCCAAGAGTGCCGGTAAAACCATTCGTTTTAAGGGTAAAGACCTAAAGATACTCACCATTGATGAAGCCATTGCAGCTAAACCAGATATCGCCTTATTTTCTGCGGGCGGCGGCACTTCCTTAACCGAAGCCCCTCGTTTTGCCGCATTAGGAACGGTTGTTATAGATAATTCATCTGCTTGGCGCATGGATCCGGATAAAAAATTGGTCGTGCCAGAAGTCAATGCACATGTATTAACCAAACAAGATAAAATTATTGCCAACCCGAACTGCTCTACCATTCAAATGGTGGTTGTTTTAGAACCTTTGCATAAAAAATACGGCATTAAACGGGCGGTGGTTTCTACCTACCAATCGGTAACCGGCACGGGTGTAAAAGCCGTGGAGCAATTGATGAATGAGCGTAAAGGTATAGCGGGCGAAATGGCTTATCCGCATACCATCGATTTAAATGTAATTCCCCACATTGATGTATTTCTAGAAAATGGTTACACCAAAGAGGAAATGAAAATGATTGTGGAGACAAAAAAAATTATGGGCGACGACAGCATTCAAGTAACTGCTACCACAGTACGTATTCCGGTAATGGGTGGCCACTCCGAATCGGTAAATATTGAGTTTGAAAAAGATTTTGATGTAGCCGAAGTACGCCAACTCTTAGCGCAAGAAGAAGGCATTGTAGTGGTAGATGATCCATCAAATTTAAAATACCCCATGCCTAAAGATGCCCATGAAAAAGATGAGGTATTTGTAGGCCGTATACGCCGCGATGAATCTCAAAAGAATACCCTAAACCTGTGGATTGTTGCCGATAATTTGCGCAAAGGTGCGGCAACCAATGCGGTACAAATTGCCGAGTATTTGGTGGCTAAAGGCTTGGTGTAAATTTAGGTACACGTATTAGAATGCCTTCTCGATAATTATTGGGAAGGCTTTTTTCTTGCCATAATTTTTCTACTTTTAAGCATGAGAAAAGGATTGCTTTTATTTTTATTGTTTTGTTTGGCTGCCGACAAACTACTTGCGCAAAGCGAATTGGCTAAAAAAATAGAACAAGCCTATACTCGTTTTGCTGCCGACGAGCAAATGCAGTATGCCAGTATTTCGCTCACCGTGCTCGATGCCCAAAGCGGCGAAGTGCTCTTTGCTAAAAACGAGCAGCAAGGTCTAGCCCCGGCATCTACCTTAAAAACCATTACGGCTGCTACCGCATTGTATTTGTTGGGCCCAAATTTTACTTATAAAACCAGTTTGGCTTATACGGGCAGCATTTCAAAAGAAGGAATCTTAAGCGGCGATATTATCCTATTGGGTGGCGGCGACCCTAGCTTGGGTTCTTGGCGGTATAACCAAGG
>JAIPAN010000079.1 GCA_021740025.1 Sphingobacteriaceae bacterium | reverse complement strand
AATAACTTTAAAAATGTATTTTTTGATACCCAAATAGAGGTATTGGTAAATTTAAAATAGATAAAAAGTGTGATAAAAGCAATGAGTACTCGGTACCATACCAGTGTGATGGCAGGAGCAGAAATGAGTGCCCCTAAAATGCCTGTGAAGCCCCATACCAATACGGTAAGGTGCAAAATGAGTAAATTTCGTTTTAGTGAAGATAATTTATGCTGGTTCATTCACTTATTTTGGTGCTCGTTTTAATAAGTACATACCAATGCAGCCAAAAATAATATTAGGTAAGCAAACGGCAACAAAGGGATACAATGCACCCTTTAGTGCAAACATGGTAGAAAATTGTATGAATAAGATGTAAGCAAAACTGAGAAATATACCTATTCCTAGAGAAAGACCTACGCCACCACGGACTTTTCTAGAAGATAAAGAAACTCCCATTATGGTGAGCACAAAGGCCGAAAAAGGATCCACAAAACGTTTATATTTTTCTATAAGTAAATTATCCATTACTCCAGTACCCCGCATAACTTCTTTGCGAATGCGTTCGTTAAGTTCTCCCATATTCATTGCTTGGTATACATTATTGTATACCTTAAAATCATTCGGATTCATGTCTAAAATGGTGTCTTTTTTTTGTCCATAGTCCATTTTTTCCTTCAAGCCATTAATTCTACGTATCGAATAGTTATCTATCCTCCATGAGTGTTTCACCGAATCCCATATAATGCGGTCGGCTACCCATTTTTGTTCTAATTTTTGTCCTTTAAACTTATCTAGCGTAAAACGGTATCCAATTTTATTTACGTTATCAAAATTCTCAATGTATACGTAGGTATTCTTATCTAAACGCATATTGGTATACATTTTGGAGTTAAATGATACCGGTTCTATATACGTGTTTTCAAAATCAATTTTCAATTGATTGGTTTCTGGGATGATAAACAAATTGAAAATGAGTGAGAAAAAGAAAATAACCGAAGAAGCAATAAAATAAGGGCGTAAAAAACGCATAAAACTTGCTCCACCACTTAAAATAGGCACAATCTCGGTTTGATCTGCCATTTTTGCTGTAAAAAAGATTACCGCAATAAAATTAATGAGCGGCAAGAGCATGTTTAAGTAAAAAGGTACCAAGCCTACATAATACTGAAAAATGATTTTGCTGAGTGGAGCCTGGTACTCTAAAAAGTTGTCTAGCTTCTCAGAAATATCGAAAATTACAATTACCACGCTAAAAATAGCCATGGTAAACACAAAGGTACCGAGGTACTTTTTAATAATATACCAATCAATAATTTTGATCCGATCCATTATAAACGTTGTGCCATTTGTTTAACCATTTTGTTTTTCCAGTCGTAAAAAGTGCCAGCAATAATTTGGCTACGAGCCACTTTCATCAACCATAAATAAAAATGCAAGTTATGCAAAGAAGCTATTTGTGCAGCTAAAATTTCTTTCGATTGCATTAAATGACGTAAATAAGCCTTCGTATACTGCGTATCGGCAAATAATTCACTATCAGCTTCTAAAGGCGAAAAGTCGTTTTTCCACTTTTCATTTTGAATATTAATAATGCCATTGCTGGTAAAAAGCATACCGTTACGGGCATTTCGGGTAGGCATTACACAATCGAACATATCTATGCCAAGCGCAATGTTTTCGAGCAAATTTACCGGCGTACCTACGCCCATTAAGTAGCGTGGTTTATTTGTAGGTAAAATGTTGCAAACTACCTCGGTCATTTCGTACATTTCTTCGGCTGGTTCGCCTACAGAAAGGCCACCAATGGCATTTCCTTCGCGGTTAAAGCTGGCAATGGTTTCTGCCGATTTTATGCGTAAATCTGTATAGGTAGAGCCTTGTACAATGGGAAATAGGGTTTGATCGTAGCCATATTTCGCCTCGGTATTATCGAATCGATCGCAGCAGCGTTTCAGCCAACGATGTGTCATTTCCATCGATTTGCGTGCGTACGTATAGTCGCAAGGGTAGGGCGTGCACTCATCAAAAGCCATGATGATATCGGCACCAATGGTCCGCTGGATATCCATTACACCCTCGGGGGTAAACAAATGTTTAGATCCATCAATGTGTGAACGGAAGGTAACGCCTTCTTCTTTAATTTTACGTACACCAGAAAGCGAATACACTTGATAACCACCACTATCGGTTAAAATTGGCCCATCCCAGCCATTAAATTTGTGCAATCCGCCTGCTTTTTCAATCGTATCTAGCCCAGGACGTAGGTATAAATGATAGGTATTGCCCAAAATAATTTGAGCTTTTATATCGTCTTTTAATTCTCGTTGATGCACGGCTTTTACTGTACCAGCGGTACCAACGGGCATAAAAATTGGCGTTTGGATAGTTCCATGGGCCGTTTCAATTTCGCCCGCCCGGGCCTTAGAATGTGCGTCTGTAGCTGCTAGTGTAAACTTCATGAATAGGATAGAGTGTGCAAAATAGCAAAAAAATACCTGTATTTCGGGCTTTTAATTTTCAATTTAGCCCCAAAATGTGTTAAAAAAATAACAAATTTGCAGGCCCAACACAGCAAATTATTCTATGGATTTTATTACGCAGTATCTAGCAGCTTCTTCTCTGCTTTCTTTGATACTTTTCGGTTTATTAATTGTTATAACATTAATACAGCTCTATCAGTTGATGTTTGTACACTTGCGTTTAGCAAGGTATCCTATTAAAAAGAAAGAAATTGGGGAAAAAAATCCCATTTCGGTAATTGTATACGCCCGAAATCAAGCTACATACTTAGAAAAAAACATACCCGAATGGCTGAGCCAAGAAGATGCTGTATTCGAGTTGGTTTTGGTAAACGATTGCTCATGGGACGATACCGAAGACCTGTTAAGAAGCCTTGCTGTGACCTATCCGCAGGTAAAAATAGTGAATGTACCTATCGATGATCGATTTAGACGCACTAAAAAGTACGCCTTAACGCTTGGCATTAAAGCAGCGCAATACGAACAAATTTTATTTATTGAAGCAGATTATTTGCCGCGTTCTAAAAAATGGATTGCGCACATGCAAGCCAATTTTACCGAAAATACCGAGCTGGTATTGGGCTATGCACCCTTTCCTGCGGGTGCAACATTTAGCACCTTACTCAGCCGTTTCGATCATTTTATGACGGCTCTTTATAGTCTTTCTTTTGCCATTAAAGGAAAAGCGTTTAGTGGCTATGGACAGAATATAGCCTTCACTAAAACGACCTTTTTTGCAGGTAAGGGTTATGCCTCCCATATGCATTTAACCTACGGAGAAACTGATTTTTTCATCAATCAACATGCCACTCGTAAAAATACGAGGGTTGAAATAAACCCTGCTAGCCATGTACTTACCGATAAAAAACAGAGCTATGCTCAGTTTGTAAAAGATAAGTTTACCCGAATGGATACACAGAAGCTATTTACACTTTGCAATCGCTTGCGGTTACATATAGGTGTTTACACTGCTGTGCTTTACTATTTAATAAGCGCAGGCTTGCTTATTCTTGGGTTTAGTTGGCTTGTAGTACTTGCTATCTATTTGTGCCGTTTATTCTTACAATATGCGGTGTATTTTAAAATTGCAAAACGCTTAAAACACCCAAATATTCAATGGGCAATGCCTATTTTAGAACCTATCTATCTGCTTCAAAGCATGGCACTTAGAGCGGTATACCTTATTAAAAACAACAGCTAGTGAAACCCAGCGTTCAAGACATTTTTCAATATTTTCCGACCCTCACCGAACAGCAAAAGAAACAGTTTGAGGCCCTAGATGAGTTGTATCGTTTTTGGAATGCGCAAATCAATGTGGTTTCGAGAAAAGATATCGATATGCTCTACGAGCACCATGTGCTCCATTCTTTAAGTATTGCCAAAGTATTAGACTTTTTACCTGGAGAAACTGTGCTCGATGTAGGAACAGGAGGGGGTTTCCCAGGTATTCCTTTAGCCATTTTATTCCCCGAAACTTCTTTTCATTTGGTAGATTCTATAGGTAAAAAGATTAAAGTGGTGCAAGAACTAGCCCAAGCCCTTGGTCTAAAAAATGTACAAGCTAGCCACATGCGTGCCGAAGATGTAAAAGGTACGGTAGATTTTGTGATTTCAAGAGCCGTTACACGACTAAAAGAATTTTATCCTTGGGTACGAGCCAAAATTAGAAAAGGGGGCAAAAATACCCTTGCTAATGGGGTTTTATACCTCAAAGGGGGCGATTTAACCGAAGAGTTGGCAGCAGCCAAACTCAAAGGCGTAAAACAATTTGCAATCATAAAATACTTTCCTCAAGATTTTTTTCTCACAAAATACGTTGTGTACTTCGAAGCACAATAACGTAGCGTGTCAACAGAATATTTACTAGCCTTAAACCGTATTCCGGGTGTAGGAGCTGTTTTGGCTCGTGCACTTCTTAGCCATTTTGGAGCTGCTGAAGCCATTTTTACTGCTTCCTACAAGCATTTGCTCCATGTAGATGGTATAGGCCCTCAATTGGCTCGTAATATTCGTCAATTTGATGAATTTGATGCTTGTGTTGCTGAGTTAGCCTTTGCTGAGGCTCACGGCATTCAATTACTGGTTTTGGGCGATGAAAAGTATCCGAAAAGACTCTCTTATTGTTACGATGCACCTCTTGTTCTTTTTTATAAAGGCCAGGCCAATTTAAATGCGCAAAAAATAGTGAGTGTGGTAGGTACCCGAAATGCTACAACCCACGGAAAACTGATTTGCGACGAATTTGTAAAAGGTTTAGCCGAATATGGAGCTTTGGTAGTGAGCGGCCTGGCTTATGGTATAGATGCCGCAGTACATAAGGCCTGTGTTAAATACGAATTACCCACGCTCGGGATTTTGGCGCATGGGCTCGATCGAGTGTACCCCAATGCACACCGTAAATTAGCCGCAGAAATGCTCCTACATGGAGGTTTACTGACCGAATTTCCATCATATACAATTCCCGATAGAGAAAATTTCCCCAAACGCAACCGCATTATTGCCGGTTTGGCTGATGCCACCATTGTGGTGGAGGCCAATAGTAAGGGTGGGGCACTCATTACGGCAGATTTAGCCAATTCTTACCACAGAGAAGTGTGTGCATTCCCCGGCAGGGCTACCGATGAATACAGCCTGGGTTGCCATGATCTTATTAAAACAAATCGGGCACACTTAATTACGCAAGCAGCAGACGTAGCTTCCTTATTAGCTTGGGATATAACTAGTCCAAGTAAAAAAGGGCTAAGCCAAGCTAATTGGTTAAGCAGAACTCCCGATGAACAAGTAGTTTTATCACATTTAGCAGAAATTGATGGTATAGCCATTGATACTTTAGTGTTAAATACCGGCTTTTCGCAAAGTAAAATTGCTTTACTGCTCCTCGATTTGCAAGTAGCAGGTATGGTGCGAATAGTACCCGGCAATAGGTGCATTTTGCTATAAAAAAAGTGAAAATCTGAATAGACCTTCGCTTTTAATGAAGTGAAAATAGACTGATTTTATAGTTTTAACATATAGCCTAAAGAAACACTAAAACTGTTATTTTTACTATTGAGTGCTTCAGTTAAGGTCTTTGGCGCATTATCACTTAAGCCTAATTTATAGCCTAAGCCCAAACTCAATCCTCCTCTCAAATCCAATCCAGTTAATAGGTTCATTCCGAAATCTGTTGGTTTCATAAAATCGTCTACTGTATTTCCGAATACTATTTTTTCAGTAATACCAGTGCTTTTAATTTTACCTGAGAGAGCATATGCAGCATAGGGGCCACCACCCAAATAAAACGATCCGATTCCTAAATCTGCACGGCCTAAAATATTTATAGGAACTTCCGCATACATCATATTCACGGTTACCTCATCAACCCCAGAACCCAAATTTCCAGCCTGGCCGTTTAGTATTAAACCCGGTTGAAGAGATAATTTGCCTAAAAATAGAAATTCAACTACTCCGCCAAAGAAATAAC
>JAIPAN010000078.1 GCA_021740025.1 Sphingobacteriaceae bacterium | reverse complement strand
CAAGAAGTGGTAATTAAAGATTCGCTAAAAACACCTTCTAAACGACTACAAGAAATTCAGGAAGAGTATAAAGATATTTACCGCATTGGGAACAGTTCCGACCTTTTGCATACCGGTGGTGGAAGCGGCTTGGGTGGCGTAGGCTTAAGCATTGATGCCTTATATAGTTTGTTTAGCAGACAGGGTAAAAATGCCCGAAACCTCCAAAAAACCATCGATCGCGATTTTAAAGACTTGGTAATAGACTATAGATACACCCCGGCCTTAATACAGCAGGTTATCGGATTAACCGGCGCCAAAGCCAAAGATTTTATGCAACAATATCGTCCGGCCTATTCTTTTGTATTGGAAGCCAACGATTACGATATGGTACGCTTCATTCAAGAAGCCTATCGGCGCTACCGACAAAACCCAGCGGCTTATCGATTACCCCCTTTAAAAAATTAGCTGGTTCTTTTTCGAAGATTTAAATAATCGATATAATACAACAACTTTAAGGAAACCGTGTTGTTTTGAGGCGATTTTAAGGCATTGTTAAAGTTTATTCCGTAACCCGGCTTGGCCATATTTTCAAAAGTTTGTGCTGCGTTTTTCCAGGTCACACTAAACTCACTGCCCAATGAAAACTGCCACGTATACACCATATCAATATTAAACGTATTGTAATTCACATCGGCGGTTGGACTTAAAACATAGGAGCTGGGGGCTTGTAATCCTCCTACATTCGTAAGTGCATAGGCCTGCTTGTTGCGCCTGTCCGACCAATAATGACGGGCTCTAAATTGAATACCCATTTTAGTGCTAAACGAATATTTGCCGTCAATAGAACTTTCAACGGTCCGGCGATCGTACCGAGAAAAAATAATTTCATCGCTTGCAGAAACATAATCTAAGTAGCTGGTATAATTAAATTGGGGGTTCACCATTAAGTCGGTACCAAAAGCCAATTTATCGTTTACCCGAAAATTCTGGTAGCAACCATAGGCATAGCCTCTGCCATTAAATTGTTCTTGAAAACGTATCGATACAAATGCTCCAGCATTAAAGCGTTTTGAACGATTAGAATTAAAACCAACATTAAACCCCTTATTACCAAGCGTTTTATAGACTCTACCCGCTTGCCGAGGTTCAAAAAAATCGTTTCCGGCAAATTCCCATGAAAAGTTATAATTAAAAGAATTGAAACTTTTTAGTTGTACCCACGAACCAAAATTAAACCCAGCTGACTGGTAATTATTGGGTTTGTAGCGTAAACTGTAGTAAGCCTCAAACCAATTATTCATTTGGTTGTACCATGTACCAGGTTTGAATAAATTGTATTGCAAATTTACCCCATTATCAACGCTATTATTGGTAAACAAAATACCCATATCATTGGGGTCAAATTTATCGTCGGTAATGCCATGCATCACATTCCAATTGAAATTACCACTCTGTTTACCCATATTTAGTTGGTAGCTTGTTCCGGTACTGGCATTGGTGTATAAACCTCGAGATAGCTTACTTAACTTGGCAGAGCCATTGGCGAAATAAGTATTTTTTTTGTCGTTAATTTTGAATAAAAAGGCGCTCACATTGGCATCATAAGCACTCCCTTCGCGAAGCACATTGGTATTTAAAAAACTTACCGACGAATTGTTTTTAAGTGTTTGGTCGAGAACTAAAATGTTGTAATTACTTAAGGGTTGCGTTTCAATAAAACGACGTTGGCCTAGGTTGTTTTCTACCAAAGCCTCCATTTTATTGGTAAGTGCATTAAAAAATCCAATGCCTAAACCCTTGGCCGTTCTACCAGAAATTTTGCTGGCATTTAACAAACGGCTCTCCGATGGATTTTCTACTAGATGCTCATCGGCTTGCAACTGGTTTTGCACTTCGTAAAAGTTAATAGGCCGTGCACCCACACGTCGCGAATAAAACAAATCGCCCTTATTAAAAAGCTCGGTGCCCTCGGTAAAAAACGAACGGTTTTCATCAAACTTAACCTCAAAGGGGCTCAAGTTCAGTACCTGATTATCTGAACGTACTTGTCCAAAATCGGGTACCAAAGTCATATCGAGCGTAAAACTTTGGTTAATACCGTATTTTACATCCATTCCCCCATTAAACGAACTTGTTGTGCTCGGAATACCCAGACCTTGCGATGGGTAGTGATTTACATACGAAGAAACATACGGAGAAAAGGATAGACGCAGAGGCGCTTTAATGTTTTGCAAATTTTCCAATTCGCCCTCCTGATTAATAAACCCATTTACTGCTGGGTTTAGTGGGTTCCAAAACAATTGCTGATTGGCGTTTTGGCGTTTACGGGTGAAATTAATTCCCCAATTTTGCACCGCCTTGCTCGAAAATCGCAGGGCCGAATAGGGTATTTTAAACTCCGCAGACCAGCCTTTAGCGTCGGTGCTTACCGCACTCTCCCAAACAGCATTCCAGTTTTCATCTTCACTATCCGTAGAGTATTTAGCATCAAACTGCGAACCTGCGGCAGTTACATAAAAACCATTGGCATTAATTTTATCAAAATAAGTGTCGAAAGCCACCCCAATAAAATCGGCATTCCCCACTTGGTCACGGGCGGCAAACTCATGCGCAATGCTATCAACATTGGCTTCAAACATGCGGGCGGCAATGTAAATGGCTACATCATCATATAGTATACGAATTTCGGTACGCTGATTTTCGGCTTCTTTTCGCCCAGGATTGGGTTTTAACTCTACAAAGTCAGAAAAAATGGTTACATTTTTCCAAACCACATCGTTAAGTTGGCCATCTATTTTAGGGGCCTTATCTACTCTGGTTGCCGTCATTTTTTTGGGCGTTTGGCCAAAAAGTGTAGCGCAAAAACAAAGTATTAGTAATGTTAAAAAGCCTTTCTTCATAAAATAGATTTAGATGTTAGTATTAGTATGACGCAACAAGTTGCGAAAAGTTGCAGCAGACTGACACATTATTTTTCAATCCGACGAAATTGGCAACGAATTGGTTTATTACCTTTAAATTGTACCAAAATTGATACCTTTGTATGCATTTTAAGCGCAATTAACGTTCATAAAACCATGTTTCAGAACCTACAAGATAAATTAGATAGAGCCTTTAAAGTACTTAAAGGGCAAGGCACCATTACCGAAATAAACGTGGCCGAAACCATGAAAGAAATTCGGAAGGCCTTGTTAGATGCCGACGTAAATTATAAAACCGCCAAAACCTTTACCGATGAGGTAAAAGAAAAAGCATTGGGCCAGCAGGTGCTAACCGCCGTATCGCCGGGGCAATTGCTAACCAAAATTATGAACGATGAGCTAACCCAGCTCATGGGTGGTGAAGCTACCGAACTAAACCTAAACGCCAACCCGAGCATTATTTTAATTGCTGGATTAAACGGTGCCGGTAAAACTACCTTTTCGGCTAAATTGGCCAATTTCTTAAAAAGCCAAAAAGGTAAAAAACCCTTATTAATTGCTGCCGACGTGTACCGCCCAGCCGCTATTGATCAATTGGAAGTATTGGGCGAACAAACAGGCGTAGCGGTATACACCGATAAAGAATCTAAAGATCCTATTGCCATTGCTTTAGCTGGTATAGCCGAAGCAAAAAAGAATGGCAACAACATAGTCATTGTAGATACCGCCGGCCGTTTAGCCATTGACGAAGAAATGATGAACGAGATTGCCGCCGTAAAAGCCGCCACGCAACCTCACGAAATTTTATTTGTGGTAGATGCCATGACAGGGCAAGATGCCGTAAATACCGCCAAAGCTTTTAACGATCGGCTCGATTTTACTGGTGTGGTATTAACCAAATTAGATGGCGATACCCGTGGTGGTGCCGCACTATCTATTAAATCGGTTGTAAACAAACCCATTAAATTTATTGGTACCGGCGAAAAAATGGAAGCATTGGATGTGTTCCATCCCGACCGGATGGCTTCCCGAATTTTGGGCATGGGCGACGTGATCTCTTTGGTAGAACGTGCGCAAATGTCATTCGATGAGAAAGAACAAGCCGAACTACAAAAGAAAATTCGTAAAAACACTTTCGATTTTAATGATTTCTTGAACCAAATTCAGCAAATCAAAAAAATGGGTAATATGAAAGACGTGATGGGCATGATACCCGGTGTGGGCAAAGCCATAAAAGATGTAGATATTGATGACGATGCCTTTAAACCAGTAGAAGCCATTATCCGCTCCATGACTCCTTTTGAGCGTGAAAACCCCGATAGCATTGTAACTAGCCGACGAAACCGCATTGCCAAAGGTTCGGGTACAAACATTACCGAAGTAAACAAACTCATTAAACAGTTTGAAGATATGCGCAAAGTGATGAAACAGTTCTCAAACCCGGCAGCAGCAGCAAAAATGATGCGTAATATGCCACAAATGCCCGGCATGAAACGCTAAATATTCACTTTCAAACAATAAATAAAAACCATTTCAGTTTATACTTAAATGGTTTTTTTATGCTCGTAAAAACCTTCGGAAGTGCGGTCTTTGGTATCGAAGCCTTGGCCATTACCATAGAAGTAAACATTAGTGCCGGAACACAATACTACATGGTGGGCCTGCCCGATAATGCCGTAAAAGAAAGTCTACACCGGGTAGAAAGCGCCATTCACAGTGCTGGCTTCCGCATGCCCCGACAAAAAATTGTGGTGAATTTGGCGCCTGCAGATTTACGTAAAGAGGGTTCGGCATACGATTTAGCAATTGCCATAGGCATCTTAGCTGCTTCTGGGCAAATACAAGCGGAACAGCTTTCTAATTACCTGTTAATGGGCGAACTGTCTTTAGATGGAACTGTGCAGGCGATAAAAGGGGCCTTACCCATTGCTATACAGGCTAAAAAAGATGGATTTACCGGCTTGTTTTTACCCAAGGCGCAAGCCCGAGAAGCCGCCATTGTTGCTGGCTTAGCGGTATATGGTATAGAGAACTTAAAAGAGTTAGCCGATTTTTTCAACGGCACGTTTCTGCCGGAGCAAACCACCGTAAACACCCGAGAAGAATTTTTAAAAAACATCAACAGCTACGATAGCGATTTCTCCGATGTAAAAGGACAAGAAAACATTAAACGGGCGCTAGAAATTGCTGCAGCTGGTGGGCACAATGTCATTCTCATTGGTCCGCCTGGGGCCGGAAAAACCATGTTGGCGAAACGCTTACCTACCATTTTACCACCTTTAAACTTGCAAGAAGCTTTAGAAACCACTAAAATTCACTCGGTGGCGGGTAAACTTTCTGCCAGCGATGCACTCATGACCGTTCGGCCTTTTCGATCGCCACACCATACCGTAAGCGATGTGGCTTTGGTGGGTGGCGGCATACATCCACAACCCGGCGAAATATCTTTAGCCCACAATGGGGTTTTATTTTTAGATGAATTACCCGAATTTAAACGCACCGTTTTAGAGGTAATGCGGCAACCGTTAGAAGAACGAAAGGTGAACATTTCTAGAGCCCGATTTTCGGTAGACTATCCGGCAAGTTTTATGTTGGTAGCCTCTATGAACCCCTGCCCGTGTGGTTTTTACAACCACCCCGAAAAGGAGTGCATTTGCGGGCCTGGCTTGGTACAAAAATATCTCAGCCGCATCTCTGGACCACTTTTAGACCGCATTGATTTGCATGTGGAAGTGACGCCCGTAAATTTTTCCGAACTTTCTTCGGAACGCAGCAGCGAAAAAAGTGAAGAAATTAGAGAACGGGTAATACAAGCCAGGGGGCTCCAACACGAGCGCTTTAAATACAAAAAAGAGGTGCATTGCAATGCCCAAATGAGCCCACAAACCGTACGTAACCTATGCAAAATTGATAACGCCGGGCAAACACTCCTCAAACAAGCCATGGAAAAACTGGGTCTCTCGGCCCGGGCCTACGACCGTATTTTAAAAGTAGCCCGCACCATTGCCGATTTAGCGAACAGCGAAGAAATTGGCCTAGAACATTTAGCCGAAGCCATCCATTACCG
>JAIPAN010000077.1 GCA_021740025.1 Sphingobacteriaceae bacterium | reverse complement strand
GAAGGGTAATCCTGCTGCGTAAGAAGCCAATATGCCGGCTGCATTGTGCGGATAGAGTGTGCTTGGGTAGAAAAAGGCAAAATTGGTTACTAAGAAAAAAACCACAGCACCCAAAACGCTACCAGCAAATATACTACCCACCGATTGACGTTTGTTAATGAGTAAACCGCATGCTACCATGGCCACAAAGCCAGCGTAAACCACAGCACTAAATCCCTTACCTATAAAAACATCCGAAATAGCCATGGCTGCTAAAGGCATTACAAAGGCCAAGCGTTTATCGTTAAATTGTGCACCGGCAAAAATAGCTAGGGCGCCTACAGCTGTAAAGTTCCAAACATGCGGAACGAGTAGGGGTAGGGCACGGGTTGCAGCCGCTACAACAATGAGTAAACTGAGTACTAAAAATCGAGGGGTTTTTATCGTCTGAATCATAGGTCAAAAATACATTTTTTTTTAAAGGAGTGAAATTTTAATTATATATTGTTGTAGGCCAAACTTCTCATTTATTTGGCATTTTTTGGCTTCCGAATTATATTTTTTATATATGTTTAATTAGTTGTATTTCAATTATTTAAATTATTTTAGTTGAACTAATACACCAGTTAGCATGTTATATTGCTTCTTTGAATGGGCTAATTTTCAGAATATAATTTTGTTTAGCTATTTAAGTATTTGTATTTCAGTTAGTTAGTTAATTTTTATCCGATTATTCATGTCGGTTGTAGGCTTCCTTAAAATCGCTTCTCATTTGTTCGAACCGAGCCACAGCTGTTTGCATAAAAGCGGCATCTAAAATTTCGAAAACACTGTTTACTCCACCGGTCACATCTAGTTCGCTTAGCTTGTAGGTTTGCTCCAAACCTCCCTGCTCCAATTTAATGAGGTACTTCTGATTCATACCGAAAATGGTAATCTTACAATCAGGATGTGGCAATTCTGCTAATACTCTCATGTATATGTTTTGGTTGAACCTTGTTTGTATGTAAACCATTCAAAAATAAAACATCAAAAGTAAGGCCGTGCAACTATTCTTTCCACAATGGCATAAATTAGTCCACATTTATGCACATACATGCGGGAAATTGCGCCAGCTTGTTAAATTTGTAACACTATGGCAGAAGAGTTACACCTTATAAACGCAAGTAAAGAAGAGCAATACTTGTCTTTATTACCTCAAATTGAAGGGCTTATTGCCGGAGAAGTAGATCTTACGGCTAATTTGGCCAATATATGCGCTGCTTTAAAAGCACAGTTTAACTTCTTTTGGGTTGGTTTTTATTTAGTTAAAGGCGATGAATTGGTATTGGGCCCTTTTCAGGGCCCGGTTGCCTGTACCCGAATTGCCAAAGGTAGAGGGGTTTGTGGCCAAGCATGGCAGCATAAACAGGTAATGTTGGTACCCGATGTAGATGCGTTTCCGGGTCACATTGCCTGTAGTTCATTGTCTAAATCGGAGGTAGTTATTCCCTTGTTTAGCGCTGACGATGAAGTAAAAGCAGTGCTCGATGTGGATAGCGATCGCTTAAACGATTTTGATGAAATTGATGTAACATATCTCTCAAAATTATGTTCATTAATCTCTGTAAATTAACTAATTAAACTATATTATATAGACTAAAAATTAACATGAAAAAAATTGCATCAATTGGCCTATTTCTCACGCTTTTTGCTCTGGGTGTTCAAGCGCAAGAACCGCTTAGCCCCCTTAAATTAAGTACCCAACTAGATTCGGCTAGTTATGCTATGGGTGCTAGCATTTCCTTCGATTTAAAATCTAGAGGACTTAGTACATTGAATTATGCAGCATTGATGCAAGCTATGCAAGATGTTTTTGCCGGAAAAAATCCACAAATAAGCATGCAAGATGGCCAACAAGCTATTATGGCTTATTTTACAACGCTAAAAAAGAAACAAGAAGAACCTCTAATAGCAGCAGCAGCAAGCTTTTTAGCGGAGAATAAAAAGAAAAAAGGGGTAATTACGCTTCCTTCGGGTTTGCAGTATGAAGTGCTTACGCCCGCAAAAGGGGCCAAACCTAAAGCAACAGATAGCGTAACCGTACATTATAAGGGTACGCTTGCCAACGGAAAACAGTTCGAAAGCTCGTATGAGCGCAATCAGCCAGCTACATTGAGTTTAACGCAAGTTATTCAGGGTTGGGTAGAAGGCCTTCAATTGATGTCGGTTGGCGCCAAGTATCGCTTTTATATTCCGTACCAACTAGGCTGGGGTGCTAATGGCGCCGGACAAGATATTCCACCATACAGCGTGGTTATTTTTGAGATTGAATTGCTAAAAATTGCTCAATAACTCATGATTTTCGATCAAACCCTTGCTTGTGCTCAAGCATTAGATAGCCAGGATTCCTTGGCTGCTTTTCGTTCCCGCTTTCTTATTCCGCAGCACGATGGGCAAGATATCCGCTATTTTTGTGGAAATTCTTTGGGTTTGCAGCCTACATCTGCCCAAACACTTCTTCAAGAACAGTTGAAAAACTGGCAAGATTTGGCCGTAGAGGGTTGGTTTGAAGGTGAAAGCCCTTGGATGACCTACCATCAAGAATTACAAGAGCTATTGGCGCCAATTGTTGGGGCAAACCCTGCTGAAGTGGTGCCGATGAATAACCTCACGGTGAATTTGCACCTTATGATGGTGAGTTTTTATCAAGCTAAAGGGAAAAGAATAAAGATTATGATGGAAGGCGGTGCTTTTCCGTCAGATCAATATGCGGTAGAAAGCCACCTTCGCTTTCACGGTATCGATCCAAATGAAGCGATTGTAGAGGTTTCCCCGAGGGAAGGCGAAGAAATCCTTAGAACGGAGGATATTGTTGCTCAGATTGAAGCAAATGCCGATGAATTAGCCTTAATTCTATTTGGAGGTATCAATTATTATTCCGGTCAGTTATTTGATATGGCAGCTATTACCAAAGCTGGACAGGCTGTTGGGGCCAAGGTTGGTTTCGATTTAGCCCATGCTGCAGGTAATGTACCCTTAAAACTTCACGATTGGGGGGTAGATTTTGCCTGTTGGTGTTCGTATAAATACATGAATAGTAGCCCTGGTGGTATTAGTGGGGTATTTATTCATGAAAAACATTTTAATAATACCGAATTGAATCGCTTTGCCGGATGGTGGGGCTATAAGCAAGAAACTCGATTTAAAATGACCAAGGGTTTTGTGCCCGAAAAAGGGGCAGAGGGTTGGCAATTAAGTTGTAGCCCAGTCATGCTGATGGCTATCCATAAATCAGCTTTATTGCTAATGAAAGAAGCAGGTGGTATGGCCGCTTTGCGGGCAAAAAGTGAGAAATTGACTGCTTATCTTGCTTTTTGGATTGCAGAAATTAATGCTAAACTCGGATACGAGCAGTTTAAAATAATTACTCCAACAAATCCGCAAGAACGTGGTGCTCAGCTTTCAATCATAGCCAAAAGTGAGGGTAAAGCTATTTTTGATGCCTTGGTGAAAAAACGAATTATTGGCGATTGGAGAGAACCAAACGTAATTCGTATCAGTCCGGTGCCTTTGTACAATAGTTTTGAGGATGTGTATCATTTTGGTACAGAATTGACGTTGATTTGTGAAACAATGCTTCTTAAATCCTAAAAACATGATCAACAAAATTCGTACGCTGGCTATTTTAAACTTGCTTGGTTTCGTTCTATCGGCACTAGTGGCAAATTTAGCCCAATTTAAGGCTTTAGGCCTCCCGGATACAATGACTAGCGTTTCCGCTAGATACGAGACCTTTTTTACCCCTGCAGGTATAACATTTGCAATTTGGGGGCTTATTTATATTTCATTGTTGGCGTTTTGCGTGTATCACTTGGTGCACGCCTTTAGTAAGCATGTAGATGAGCGGGTAAATCAGGATATAAGCAGAATTGGGTATTTGTTTAGTGTGAATACGCTAGCAACCACTGCATGGGTATATGCTTTTTTGGGTAATCAGTTGCTATTATCGGTGCTTTGTATGTTCATTCAGTTATACAGCCTGCTTCAAATTCAGCTCAAATTGAACATTTTTGATAGTCATCGTTCATTCTGGAGTAAAGCTTTTAGCCAATTCCCCTTAAGTATTTATTTTGCCTGGATATGTATTGCCACCATTGCGAATATCAGCGTCTATTTGGCTTCAATTGCTTGGGATGGATGGGGTTTAGCCCCAAATCTATGGGCTATTTTATTAATTGGCATAGCTACTTTCATCAGCGTATTTATGGTTTTTGTACGAAAAAACATCTTTTTTAGCATGGTAGTGCTTTGGGCTTTGTATGGCATACTTTTAAAACGCCAGCCAGATTTAACCTCCGCATCACAAACCGTAGTTACTGCCGCATTGGCTGCATTGGTTTTGGTATTGTTAACTATTGGTATTCAATTACTTAAGAACCTTTCTCCAAAAATAAACCGGTAATTTTTCAGGTGTTTTATATCGCATTCGATCCCATTTATGCACACCCCTTACCCGATGGGCATCGTTTTCCGATGCTGAAATACGAATTAATTCCGCAGCAATTGCTGCATGAGGGTTCCATAGAGGCCCATCATTTTGTTTCACCATCGCTTTTAGCAGATGAATGGGTGCTTACCACCCACCAAGCCGATTATTTTTATCGCTTAAAAAATGGGCAATTAACCTATCAAGAGGAACGAAGAATAGGCTTTCCCTATTCGCAGGATTTGGTAGAACGTGAATTGCGAATTGCTCAAGGAACTATTGATGGTTGCTTATTTGCTTTGGAGCATGGCATTGCTTTTAATGTAGCTGGTGGTACCCACCATGCAGGAAGTAATTGGGGAGAAGGTTTTTGCATGTTAAACGATCAAGCAATTGCAGCTAATTATTTGTTAGTTAATAAATTAGCTAATCATATTTTAATAATCGATTTAGATGTACATCAGGGCAATGGAACCGCCGAAATCTTCCAAAATGACGATCGAGTATTTACCTTTTCGATGCATGCCGAGCATAATTTTCCTTTCCGTAAAGAACGTTCAGATTTAGATATTGGCTTAGCAGACGGCATCAGCGATACCGAATATTTATCCATTTTAGAACAACATATTGTGCCTTTGCTCGATGATTTTGCCCCCGATTTTGTATTTTATCTATCGGGTGTAGATATTTTAGCTACCGATAAACTTGGTAAACTAGCTGTGAGTAAAGTGGGGTGCAAAGACAGAGATGTATTGGTTTTAAGCGCCTGTAAAGCACGAAAAATACCGGTACAGGTTAGTATGGGTGGTGGTTATTCGCCCGATATTAAAGATATTGTAGACGCACATTGCAGCACCTATAAAGTAGCTGCGGAGCTGTATAGCTAGCGGAAATTGGGAGAAACCAGCACTTCTTTGCTCCCCGGAGTGTATTCGTAAAAGCCTCTTCCACTTTTAATTCCCTTTTCGCCAGCCGTTACCATGTTTACCAAGAGTGGGCAAGGGGCATATTTTGGATTCCCAAAACCATCTTGTAATACACGTAAAATAGCCAAACATACGTCTAGGCCAATAAAATCGGCTAATTGCAGTGGTCCCATGGGGTGGGCCATGCCTAATTTCATTACGGTATCTATCTCTTCTACGCCGGCAACACCTTCGTATAGGGTATAAATGGCCTCGTTAATCATGGGCATTAAAATGCGGTTGGCTACAAAACCGGGGTAATCGTTAACTTCTACGGGTGTTTTTCCTAGTTTTTTGGATAAATCCATAATACTGGCCGTTACCGCATCGCTGGTAGCATAGCCTCTAATCACTTCAACTAACTTCATTACAGGCACCGGATTCATAAAGTGCATGCCAATTACTTTATTGCTGCGTTTGGTTACCGAAGCAATTTTGGTGATGGAAATGGAAGAGGTATTGGTAGCTAGTATGGTTTCTGGAAGGCAAATCTCATCTAAGTCTTTAAAAATCTGCAGTTTAAGGTCGCTATTTTCGGTAGCTGCTTCTACTACTAAATCTGCTTGCGCTGCACCCTCTTTTAAAGAAGTG
>JAIPAN010000076.1 GCA_021740025.1 Sphingobacteriaceae bacterium | reverse complement strand
ACACTCACGTGAGGTAGCTAATTTCTGTGCCACCATGGCGGCAGAACTCGGCTTAAACGTAAAATTAGCTAAACGTGCGGGCTTACTCCACGATATTGGTAAAGTGCCCGATGATAACCCCGAATTGCCACACGCACTTTTGGGCATGCAATTGGCCGAGAAGTATAAAGAACATCCTGAAGTGTGTAATGCCATCGGTGCGCACCACGACGAGATAGAAATGACTTCGATGATTTCGCCCATTATTCAAGCTTGTGATGCCATTTCTGGTGCCCGTCCGGGTGCCCGCCGTGAGGTAGTGGAAAGCTACATTAAGCGTTTAAAAGAATTAGAATCTTTAGCTTTATCGTACCCAGGTGTAGAAAAAACCTTTGCCATACAAGCCGGTAGAGAATTACGGGTAGTGGTAGAAAGCGAACGTGTTACCGATGCCGAAGCAGAAGTATTGGCTGCCGATATTTCGAACCGTATTCAAACTGAAATGACTTATCCTGGACAAATTAAAGTAACCGTTATTCGTGAAACACGTTCGGTTGCTTTTGCTAAATAAGTAAATATGGCTACAAAACAAACCCTTCGCCCGGTAGATGTGTATTTTGAAAAATATGCAGAAAGTCACCAAAACCACACCAACAAAACCATTCATTGGATTTGTGTGCCCGCTATTGTATTCAGTCTTTTTGGGCTCATTTGGTCAATTCCGTTTCCAACATTGGATTTTTTGGGCCAATACCAAGGCTATATCAATTGGGCTTCCTTTTTTATTGCCTTTTCTATTTATTACTACTACCGCTTATCTCCGGTATTATCTTATGTGATGCTGTTGCTCATGTTTATTTTTTCAGGCGGAATTATTGCCCTAGAAAAATGGGCAGCATTGGGAGGCCCAGCCATGTGGCAAAGCTGTTTGATTATTTTTATAGCAGCTTGGGCTGGCCAGTTTATTGGCCATAAAATTGAAGGTAAAAAACCTTCGTTTTTTGATGATTTGAAGTTTTTATTAATTGGGCCGATTTGGCTCATCCACTTCTTATTTAAAAAAGCAGGTATTAAATATTAAGCTTTTAAATTTTTTTCTATCAGGAGCTGAATAATTCCATCAACCATACCTACACTTGGTACAACTGTTTTTTTAATTCTTGCCCATTTAAAAACGTTGGCATAAATTTCGCAGGCTGGTATGATTACATCAGCTCTATCGGGCTTTAAACCCAGTTTATTGATCCGTTCTTCCAAACTAATTGCGGATAACGAAGTTTGTAATTCGGTTAGTTTTTTGGTACTAAGTAATTCGTATTCTTTTAGGTTTGCTAACCGATATATTTTGTTAATATTTCCTCCGGTACCAATTCCAATAAGGTTTTTATATGCTAAGCCCATTTTTTTTACCCATGCTTTAGCCTCTTCCCAGGTGCTAGCACTTACCGTATTATCTAAAATACGGATTGTGCCAATATTAAACGATTTAGAAGCGATTAATACCCCGGATGAAAATACAGACATTTCTGTACTTCCTCCACCAACATCAATGTATAAATAGTTTTTATCTAAATCTAATAGTTGTTCTATGTGACTAGAATAAATAATATTAGCTTCTTCTTGCCCTTCAACAATATTAATTTTAATGTTACAGGTTTTAAAAATTTTCTTAACCAACTCCTGTCCGTTTTTTGCTTCACGCATGGCCGAAGTTGCACAAGCCATGTAATCATCAACCTGATAAACGTCCATAAGTAGGGCGAATGAAAATAACGTTTTAATTAATTGTTCTGATTTTTCTTCTGAAATACGTTGATTCATAAAAGCATCATCGCCTAGGCGAAGGGGAATACGTAAAAGCGTATTTTTTTTAAAGGTGCTCGTCTCACCCTTAGGTAATATGTCAGCAATTAATAATCGTATGGCATTAGAGCCAATATCTATGGCGGCGTATCTCAATTATAGGGTTTTTAAATAGTTATAAGTATCGGTTTGTGCTCGAAAGATATTAGTTTTCTTTGATTTTTTTCGAGGCGATAAGCCATTTGACTGAATTATTCTTGCTTTTATATTATCTCTTAATTGTAAATCTATTATATCTCGAATTTGTAATTGAATGAGGGGGTCTAAAATAGGGAACCCAACCTCAAGCCGATGGTCTAAATTACGGGTCATTAAATCAGCAGAGCTCAGGTATATTTTTTCATCGCCCTTGTTGCCAAAAATCCACACTCGAGCATGTTCTAAATACCTATCTATTATACTTATGATGTTGATATTTTCGCTAAATCCTTCTACACCAGGTAGTAAAGAGCACATGCCCCTGATAATCAATTCAATTTTAACGCCTGTTTGGCTGGCCTCGTAAAGTTTTTCTATAATTTTTGGGTCGGTTAGGCTATTCATTTTAAGAATAATATATGCGTTTTTACCCTTTTTGGCATGTGCTATTTCCGAATCTATTAACTGAAAAAGTTTTTTTCTACTTTCAAGCGGTGATACGATGAGCTGTTTATAATCTTTATAGAATGTTTTTTTAAGTAAACCAGTAAATACCCGTTGAACTTCGTTGGTTATTTGTGGATTTGCAGTAAACAAGCTATGATCGCAGTATAATTTTGCAGTTTTTTCGTTGAAATTACCAGTAGAAAGATTGGCATAGTGTACTTTTTTTCTTTTTTCTAAGCGGGTAACTAAGCAAATTTTGGAGTGTACTTTAAAATCCCATATACCAAAATCTACGTGTACACCTCCTTCTTTTAGCTTATCGGTCCAATAAATATTTGCTTCTTCATCAAATCGTGCTTTTAATTCTAAAAAGCAATGCACTTTTTTACCATTTTTTGCGGCATTTATAAGTGCATTAATAATGCTTGAGTTTTCTGCCAAACGGTATAGTGTAATTTTTATTTCTTTTACTTTAGGGTCAATGGCTGCCTCCCTTAAAAAATGTATGATATAATCGAAAGATTGGTAGGGCAGGTTTACCAAATAATCTTTTTCGGCAATTTGGTTTAAAATACTCGTTCCTAAATCTAGTTCAGAAATTTTTAGGGGTAGTTGTTTTTCGTATTCTAGTGCCGGGTTACCCACATTAGGGAAGTTGATAAAGTCTTTAAAATTATGATATCGATTTCCGGGTATTAAACTATCGTTACTTAAATGCAGTTTAGACACTAAGAAAGCACGCATTTCTGAGGGCATTTCACGATCATACAATAAACGCATGGGTTTTCCATACCTACGCTTCTGTAAACTTTTAGTTAATACATCCAAAAATTTATCACTAACATCGTGAGATAAGTCGAGTTCTGCATCACGTGTTAATTGTACGGTATAAGCTTCAATAGTATCGTAATCAAGGGTGTAAAAGATGTCTTTTAAACAGTACCGAATAATATCGTCAACAAGAATTACAAATTGTAATTGGTTGGTTTGTGGCAGTACTAAAAATCGTTTTAAATTCTTGGGTAGCTCTATCAGCGCATATTTTACCCGAGATTTCTGTGATTTTTTTGTCAGCTTTATAAAAAAGTATTCGTACCTATCCTTTAATTCTGGGAAGGGTAGGTCGTCTGTTAAAATAATAGGCACTAATGTAGAGAGTACCTGTTCGTTAAAGTAGTTTCTAACAAACTCACCTCTGCTTACATTTAATTGGTGTTCGTTTAGAATAAATATTTTGTTGTTGGCTAATTCTTTTACTAAATGCTTTTCAAACAAATTATTAAACTTTTTTTCTTGTGTTACTACAATTGATCGAATTTGGTTTAATAGTTTCTTGGGGTTATAGCCTAGTACATCGTTAAATTTATTGTTCGTAAGTGCTAACCTGTTTAAAATGGCAATTCGCACTCTATAAAACTCGTCTAAATTAGATGAGAAAATGGCTAAAAAGCGTAATCTTTCAAGCAAGGGCACACTTTTGTCAGCCGCCTCTTGTAGCACTCTATCGTTGAAATATAGCCAGCTTATTTCTCTGTTTAAAAGGGGTATTTTTTTCAAATGCATAAAACATTGGGCTATAAAATTGCCAAATCTACTATGCACAATACTACTGAATTTATTGTTAAGTAAAAATGAAATATGTGAAACCCACTGTTTAAAAATTAGAGGAGGTAGTATTTATTAATACTGTATTAACAATTTAATAATCTGTTAACTACACGTATGCTTTAATGTTATCGTTTTATATCAATTAAGACTCACCTAGATTTATATGAAACCATACTTAAAATTTGCCCTATGCTTATGTTTTACAGGATTTGGAATTTCAAATTCTTTTTCTCAGAACCTTGCAAAAATCACAGGTACTGTTCGCGATGAAAAATCGGGAGAAACCCTTATCGGAGCTTCCATTAAAATTTTAGGTACTAGTAGGGGCTGTTCTAGTAATATGAATGGAGAGTATAATTTAAGTGGATTACAAGCTGGAGAATACACGCTCTATGTAAGTTATATTGGCTATGAACCTAAGAAAATTTTTGAAGTTATACTTAAGCCCAACGAGCTATTTTACCTAAACATTAGCTTGCTTCCAGCAAATAGTCAAAACTTAGTTGAAGTTATTATCACTGCCAAGGCCTCACAAGAATCTATAAATTCTTTATACGCCCAACAAAAAAATAGTGCCCGTATAAGTGACGGTATTTCAGCAGAATCTATCAGAAAATCTCCGGATAAAAATACGGCAGATGTTTTAAAACGGGTGAGCGGAGCCACTATACAGGATAATAAGTTTCTGATTATTAGAGGTTTGGGAGACCGTTATAATTCTGCTTCGATTGATAATGGAACATTGCCCAGTACTGAACCCAACAAAAAAGCCTTTTCTTTTGATATTATCCCTGCAAATTTGATAGATAACATTGTACTTTCTAAAACAGCTACACCCGATATGGCTGGAGATTTTGCCGGCGGTGCTGTGCAAATTATTTCTAAAGATATTCCCGATAAAAATTTTATTGCTTATGGCCTTGGCCTAGGCTATAATTCTGAAACCACCTTTAAAAATTTTGAGGCCTCGGCAACTGATATAAAAAAATATTTGGGATACACTACAAAATCAAATCTTCCAGATCAATTTCCGAGCAAAAATGATATTGCCACTGGCTTAAGTGCGCAAGATAATGTGAAAGCTATTCAATCACTTCCAACAGATTGGAGTATTCATCAAAGCAAAGCACTTCCCAATCAGAACTATCAATTTAGTTTCGGAAACGTAAAGGAAGGTAGTAGTTCGAACCAACGTTTTGGCTCAATATTTTCGTTAAGTTACCGGAATGCGCAAACACGATTATCAAACGTTGAACGTAGGTTTCATACCGTAAATTTTCAAGATAATACCTACAAATTCGCTACCAACCTTGGCGCCCTATTAAATTTGGCTTATTACTTTAATAACAGTAAAATAAGTCTAAAAACACTCTATAACCACATCTTAGAAGATCAGTTTTTATATCGTACGGGTACTAAAATAGATGACCAAGCAAGTATACATTTTTATGCATTTGATTTACTGCAAAAATCGCTTCTTAAAACTACTCTGGAGGGAGATCATCAATTAGCGGCAACAAAAACGCGGTTTAAATGGACTTTAGCCTACAGTAAAATATCGAATATCCAACCCGATCAACGTAAAATATCCTATGCAAAAAACTTAAGCGATATAAACAATCCCGCAATTGGTTACTCGGCAAATATTACAACTTTAGGCAAAGTAAATGCCCGGTTTTTCTCTGATTTGCAAGAACATATTGTATCGGGTGATGTAAGTTTACAAAAACCAATAAGCCGCACTAAAAGTTTGGGTAGTGTTAAAATTGGTTTAAATACTCAATACCGCATCCGTCGGTTTGATGTTCGCTTTTTAGGTTTGGTTTTAGATAATAATGCACCCGATTTTAATGCCATTAGAGAACGCCCATTAGCTACACTATTTGCGAACGACCTGGTTGAGCAAGGTGTTTACAAGCTTTCCGAAATTGCCAATGATGCCGATGAATACCAGGCAAATTCACTACTTAATGCAGGCTATTTTATGTTTGACCAACCCCTATTCCCCTTATG
>JAIPAN010000075.1 GCA_021740025.1 Sphingobacteriaceae bacterium | reverse complement strand
AAGAAATACATTTTTTGTTATCTTAAAGAATTGGTGAATTAGCCATTAATTTAATTTTTGTTAGGCTAAACACTAAATAAGGTTAACTTTGTGAGTTAAATACCAAGTTAAACAAAAATCTAAGGCATGCAATTTACTGCTCAACAAATAGGGCACTTATTAAATGGAAGCATAGAGGGAGATCCCCTTGTGGCAGTAAGCAAGTTGGCAAAAATTGAAGAAGCCCAAGCTGGCGACTTATCTTTTTTAGCCAATCCGAAATACGAACCCTATTTATACAGCTCTAAAGCCTCTATTGTAATTGTAAATGAAAACTTGGTGTGTACACAAGCTGTTAATGCCACCCTTATTCGGGTAGCAGATGCCTATAGCGCATTTTCGGTGTTATTAGAAATGTACAATACCGCCAAAATGGATAAACACGGGATAGAAGAACCTAGTTTTATTCATCCGAGCGCAAAAATTGGAAAAAACGTATACATTGGAGCTTTTGCCTATATTGGTTCAAATACTATAATTGGCGATAACAGTAAGATATACCCACAAGTTTACGTTGGAGATAGTGTTTCGGTGGGTTCAGATTGTGTTTTATTTCCAGGTGTAAAATTATATTTCGAAACCAGTATTGGAAACCGAGTAATTATTCATTCGGGAACTATAGTAGGTAGCGATGGTTTTGGATTTGCACCCCTTGCCGATGGTAGCTACAGTAAGGTGAGCCAAATTGGCAACGTAATTATTGAAGATGATGTTGAAATAGGTGCCAATACCGCAATAGATAGAGCCACCATGGGCTCTACCATTATTCGCAAAGGCGTAAAACTCGATAACCTTATTCAGGTAGCACACAATGTAGAAATTGGGGCTAATACGGTAATTGCATCTCAATCGGGCATTTCTGGAAGTACGAAAGTTGGTAATCAAAATATAATTGGCGGACAAGTGGGAATTGTAGGGCACCTCACACTAGCCAATGGTAGTCAAATACAAGCAAAATCGGGTATTACTCGGTCGTTAACAGAAGAAGGTAAAAAATGGGCTGGCGTTCCGGCCACACCATTTATGAATAATCAACGTTCTCAAGTTGTTTATCAACGCTTGCCAGAATTAGAACGTAGGCTAGCCGAACTAGAAAACGAATTAAAAAATTTAAAAAAATAATGAGTACACTCAACGAGGTACCCTACTATTCAAAAGAACTATGAATATCAAACAGCGAACCATTAAATCTTCTTTTTCGCTTTCGGGCGTGGGTTTACATACTGGTGAAGCGGTAAACATCACCTTTAAAGCCGCTTCAGATAACCATGGATATAAATTTTCAAGAGTAGATTTACCCGGAAATCCGGTTATAGATGCCGATGTGGACAATGTAACCGACACCTCCAGAGGAACCACTATTACTCAAAATGGGGCCAGTGTAAGTACCATTGAGCACGTATTAGCCGCATTAGTGGGCTGTGAGGTAGATAATGTGTTAATGGAATTAGACGGGCCCGAAATTCCGATTATGGACGGGAGTTCCATTGAATTTATCGATGCCTTAGAACAAGTGGGTTTTGTAGATCAAGAATGCGAAAGAGAATATTACAGCATTCCTTCAAATATTCATTATACCGAGCCAGATCGCAAAGTAGAAATGGTAGCCATGCCATTAGACGATTACCGATTTACCTGCATGATTGATTACAATTCACCTATTTTAGGGAGTCAGCATGCGGCCATTACTGCACTTGGTGAATTCAAAAAAGAAATTGCCTCTTGCCGTACTTTTTGCTTTTTACACGAGTTAGAAATGTTGTTAGAAAACAACCTGATTAAAGGAGGTGATTTAAACAATGCCATTGTGGTAGTAGACAAAGAAGTAAGCAAAGAAGAATTAAAGCACTTAGCTAAAATCTTCAATAAAGACGATATTGATGTGGCCCGAGAAGGCATTTTAAACAACATTAAATTACGTCACCAAAACGAACCCGCCCGGCATAAATTATTAGATATGATAGGGGATTTAGCTCTAGTTGGTGTACCAATAAAGGGGCACATTATGGCAGCACGCCCAGGACATGCTGCAAACGTAGCCTTCGCCAAAAAGATTAAAGAACAATGGAAAAAAGATACGAGCAAAAAACATGTTCCAAAATATAATTTAACCGCTACCCCAGTTTACGATACGGTTCAAATTATGAATATTTTACCGCATAGGCCACCATTTTTATTGGTAGATAAAATACTGGAATTAACCAAAAATCATGTAGTTGGGGTTAAAAATGTAAGTATGGGGGAGCCTTTTTTTGAAGGTCATTTCCCTGGCTCACCAGTAATGCCGGGTGTATTACAAATTGAAGCTATGGCACAAACCGGGGGCATTTTGGTACTGCACACCGTTCCTGATCCGGAAAACTATCTCACCTATTTCTTAAAAATAGAACATGCACGCTTTAAAGAAAAGGTGTTGCCCGGAGATACGGTAGTATTTCGTTGTGATTTAATTACACCCATTAGACGTGGAATTGCACAAATGAAGGGTGTGGGTACGGTAGGCGATAAAATTGTTGTAGAGGCAGAATTAATGGCGCAAATAGTTAGAAAAACACACTAAATCTATGATTCAACCATTAGCATATATTCATCCGCAAGCAAAAATTGCAGAAAATGTGGTTATTGAGCCTTTTGTTACCATTCACAAAGATGTGGTAATAGGCGAAGGTAGTTGGATAGGTTCCAATGTAACTATCATGAATGGGGCACGTATTGGAAAAAACTGTCGTATTTTTCCGGGAGCGGTAATTTCTGCTGTACCACAAGATTTAAAATTTGGCGGCGAAGACACCTTGGTGGTTATTGGTGATAACACCACCATTAGAGAATGTGTAACCATTAACCGCGGTACATCAGATAGAAAAGAAACAAGAGTGGGGAACAATGTGTTGTTGATGGCTTACACCCACATTGCACACGATTGTGTGGTAGGCAATAATTGCATTTTAGCCAATGGCGTGCAATTAGCAGGCCACATTACGGTTGATGATTTTGCCATTATTGGTGGAATGAGTGCGGTACACCAATTTGTAAGTATTGGAGCCCATGTAATGATTTCGGGAGGTTCTTTGGTACGTAAAGATGTGCCACCTTATACCAAAGCGGGTAGAGAGCCTCTTTCCTATGTGGGTATCAACTCAGTAGGCTTGCGTCGCCGTGGGTTTAGTTCCGAAAAAATAAACGAAATACAAGATATCTATAGGGTTTTATTCTTGAAAAATAGCAATACCACCAAAGCGCTCGACTTGGTAGAAGCTGGCTTTAAACCCACCGAAGAGCGTGATGAAATTGTAAACTTCATTCGCAACTCCAACCGCGGTGTAATGAAAGGTTTTGGCAACGGCTAACTAACATGAGGCTTGTTCTTGAAAATATCGGAAGAAGATTTAACCAAGAATGGATCTTTAAATCGCTGTCTTACACACTCGAATCCAAACAATCTTATGCCGTTTTAGGAAGCAATGGCAGTGGAAAATCGACCTTAATACAACTTATTGCCGGCAACCTAAGTTCATCTGAAGGAAAAATAAACTACGAAATAGGGGATAAAAAACTAGAGGCGGAAGATATTTACCAATACCTCAGTTTAGCCGCACCTTATTTAGAACTCATTGAAGAGTTTACGCTCGAAGAACAACTAAACTTCCACTTTCAGTTTAAAAAACTACTCCCGGGGACCACTAAAGAAAATTTATTAGAAACCCTAAACCTAAAAGGGGCACAACTCAAGGCTATTAAATATTTTTCGTCGGGCATGAAACAACGGGTAAAACTAGCCTTAGCGGTTTTCTCCGATACACCCCTCTTATTGCTCGATGAACCCACAGCCAACCTCGATGAACAAGGAATTGCATGGTACCGTTCGTTAATTAGCCAATATAGTGTAAATAGAACTTTGGTGGTTTGCTCTAACCAGCAACACGAATACGACTATTGTACACATCAAATACAACTTGCCGATTACAAAAAGTTTTAGCTCTGCACCAATAGTATTTGGCTATTGTTAAATAGTAAAAAACACCCTAAGTTTGCAACACAAAAATAGATGCATTAAGGCATCATTAATTCGGTTTTTATGGCAAAAGCATCAGAAGTTAAAAGTGGTAACATTCTTCGGTTTAACGGAGAGTTGGTTACAGTAGAAGAATTTCTTCACCGCACACCGGGAAACCTTCGAGCTTTTTACCAGGCTCGAATGCGTAACGTAAAAACTGGAAAATTGGTAGAATACCGCTTCCGTACCGATGAAGAAGTGGAAATCTGCAGGGTAGAAACCAACGATTACCAATACCTATACGAAGACGGTGATTATTTTGTGGTAATGGACAACACTTCTTTTGAGCAATTTAACATCCCTAAATTTTTGTTTGGCGATGCCGCTCGATTTTTGAAAGAGGGAATGAACGTAATTGTAGCCTTCGAAAGCGAAGAACCAATTATGGCGCAAGCACCAGCAAGTGTTGAATTAGAAATTACCTACAGCGAACCGGCCGTAAAAGGCGATACCTCTACCAATGCGCTTAAAAGTGCAACCGTAGAAACAGGCGTAGAAATTAGAGTGCCTCTATTTATTAACCAAGGTGAAAGGGTTAGAATAGATACCAAAACTGGCGAATACATTGAGCGGGTTAAATAAGATCTTTAATTAAGTTTAAAGTTTAGGTTGATTATAGACGGTCTGGGATTAATCCGGGGCCGTTTTTTATTTTTAGTACCTTTATACCGTGAACAAAGCCGAAGCTAGAACTCATTTTATACATTTACGCAAAGCCCTTTCTGAAAAGGAAATCGAAAAGGCTAATTTGGCTATTCTTGCGCAATTTGAAACACTAGATTTTTCAAACATTGGCCACCTTCACCTTTTCTTACCCATTGCGGATAAAAACGAGGTGGACACCCAGCCTTTAATAAATTGGTTACACGAAAACCAGCCTACTATTCGCTTAGTGCTTTCTAAAAGCGATACCAAACAGCACACACTATGTCATTTTGTTTGGGATGAAAATACTGTACTACATACCAACCAATGGGGCATTGCCGAACCAACCGGCGGATTAGAGGTAGCAGAAAAAGAACTCGATATGGTGCTTATTCCCTTACTGGCCTACGATCATATGGGTAACCGAGTGGGTTATGGAAAGGGTTTTTATGATCGTTTTTTAGCCAAGTGTAATGCAAACGTTCAAAAAGTGGGGTTATCGTATTTTAAACCACTAGATAGTATAGAAGATGCTGAGTCCTTCGATATTAAGCTGAACAGCTGTATTAGTCCGGAAAAAATCTGGAAATTTTAATTGATTTGCGCTTTTATAAAATCACTCACCAAATAGCCAATAAGTTTGGCTACTAGGTTATTTGCATTTGCTATGCCTTCGCAAATATGCAGGTAACCCAATTTTGTTCCTTTGGTTTGATAGAGAAAGGAACGCACTTGCTCGGCGGTAAAACCGGTGGGGCTAGCTGCACTAGCTGAAATCCCGGCAATACTATCCAGGTCTACTTCTAAACCACAAAGCCCACTAGTAAAAGTTAAAGCATGTTCAAATGCCTGCTCAGGTGTGGTTTTACTTGTTAAAAAATCTTCAAAATAAGTCGCTTGTATACGATCCGGATTGCTGGATAATTCGGTTCTTAAATACTGACCATTGTAATTTTCGTGAAGTCCCAATACGGCATATTTATGTAGAAGCCCCTCCTGAAAAGCATATGAAAATCCATTACCACTATGTCGGCCTTCAAGCGCCCTAAAGTCGGCATGGGCATCTATATTTATTGTATTTACGGCTTGTTTATGGGTCTGCGAAAATGCCTTTAAAATAGAGTAAGCGTTGTTATGGCCTCCACCAATAAAAATAGGCACCTTTCCGGCGACAAAAATTGCTTGGGCAAGTTGCGCCACCGCTTCATCAATGTTATTTACAAGGATCCGTAATTGTGCTATATCGGCTCCTTGAGCTTGCTTCATTTCCTCCTCAAAGCTTAAACAACCCAAAAGCAATACATCGGCACCGGCTAGTTTTTCGGTGGCTTGAATGTTGCATAATACCGGAAGAACTTCC
>JAIPAN010000074.1 GCA_021740025.1 Sphingobacteriaceae bacterium | reverse complement strand
TACGTTACAAAAGATAATTTAGGTTTATTAGACATCTTAGCGCATAATAATTGGAAACGCCCCATTTACTTTGCCATTACCGTACCTTCTGATAATTATGCCGGGCTAGATAAATATTTATACAAAGAAGGTTTTGCCTACCGGTTGCTTCCATTAGAGCCAAGCACTACATCTGCCGAAAGTGAATTGCTGAACACCAATACCATGTACACCAACATGATGACAAAATTTCGTTGGGGTAATATGAAAAATGCCAACTACCTCGACACAGAATCTAACCGAATGATACTCATTATCATCAACAACTTTAATATTTTAGCCGAGCAGTTATTAGCAGAAGGAAAAATAAACGAAGCTAAAAAGGTATTAGCTAAATGCAGAGAAGTAGTACCCGAAAAGTTATACAACATGAGCTTTGGAGTACGCACCTATTTTACCGCAGACTTGCTGTATAAAGCTGGCGAAACCCAAAAAGCAAATACTCTAATAACAAAAGTATGCGATTATGTTAGCGACGAATTGCGCTATTTCATAGCCATAGAAAAAGACAAGCCCAATGCAGCCGGTAACGACATCCAATTGGGATTCTCTATTTTAAATGAGGCCCTTAAAAGCACCGAGGCTCTAGGGCAAAAACAGCTAAACGGCAGAATTCAAAAACAAATCTCAGAATTGCAATCGAGCTTAGCACCTAGATAATCAAATTAACAATGCGTAAAAAAAGGTGGGCTTAATTTTTAAGCCCACCTTTTTTATACTTTTATGTATAGAGGTTATTCATTCACCACCCCCATGCTGCAAAATTTCTCAATACGTTGGTTCACCAATTCATCAATATCAATTTTCTTTAGTTGAGCTAAATCTTTAATCACCTGCTCTTTAATGGTTTGCGCCATAGCCTCCATGTTTCTGTGCGCACCGCCCAAAGGTTCGGGCACCACGCCATCAATTAATTTATTGGCAAACATGTCTTTGGAAGTTAATTTTAAGCATTCTGCCGCTTTTTCTTTAAAGTCCCAACTACGCCATAAAATAGACGAGCACGATTCTGGAGAAATTACCGAATACCAGGTATGTTCCAACATGTATACTTTATCGCCAATGCCAATACCCAAAGCACCGCCCGAGGCTCCTTCGCCAATAATAAAGCAGAGTATAGGCACTTTTAATACCGACATTTCTAATAAATTTCTGGCAATGGCTTCGCCTTGGCCACGTTCTTCGGCCTCCAAACCCGGGTAAGCACCCATGGTATCTATAAATGAAATAACAGGCTTGTTAAATTTTTCGGCCAATTTCATCAAACGCAAAGCTTTTCTATAACCTTCTGGGTTTGCCATACCGAAATTCCGATACTGGCGCTCTTTGGTGTTTTTTCCTTTTTGATGACCAATAATCATTACCGTTTGGCCGCCCAAGGTGGCAAAACCACCAATAATTGCCTTATCGTCTTTCACGGTTCTGTCGCCGTGCATTTCAATAAACTCGTCGCAAATTTGCTCTATATATTCTAAAGTTTGAGGTCTATCTGGGTGACGAGAGAGTTGGACTTCTTGCCAACGACTCAAATTTTGATACACTTCGTTTTTTGTCTTTTCGAGTTTAATTTCCAACTCTTTTACCTTATCAGACATATTCACTTTTGTCTTTTCGGCAATCTGTTTCACTTTCTCAATTTCCTGATTTAAATCAGCAATTGGTTTTTCAAAATCAAAAGAAGTAGTATCCATGTTGCGCAATTTTAGGCCACTAAATTAGGCATTTCTACTACTAAATGAAAAATCAGATAAAATTCCTCTTTCAAACAATAAGCCATAAACACAAAGCGTTGTTTCAAAAACCTACAAATACTATGATGCAAAATCGCTTTCTAGCACCCGCAGCCATAATGGGCTCGGCTATCATTTTATCGGTAAGCATTTTTGCAGCCGCTTGGAAATCTTCAAAATCCGAAAATCAAACTATTAATGTAACAGGCTCTGCCAAAAAGAGTATTGTTTCTGATTTAGGTATTCTGAGACTAAGCATCAATGTAGAAGAGCCCGGCCAGTTAGGGGTGTACCAAAGTTTAAAAACTCAGGTACCTATAGTTATGAATTATTTAGCCAAAAAAGGTTTAAATAAAAGCAAAATGAGCGTACAGGTAATGAATGTATTTCCAAATTATATTTATAGCGAAGCAGGTAGCCCCATTAGTGTAAGATCTTTTGGAGGCACACAAACGATCGAAGTGCAATCATCCAATGTAAACCTCATTAGAGATGTTTCGCTAGATGCGGCATCCTTGGTAGAAAGAGGATTGAGTGTTACCGTAAATGCACCCGAATACTACTACACCAAACTTTCTGAAATTAAAATTGATATACAAGCAGATGCCGCCAAAGATGCCATGATACGTGGCCGACGCATTGCCGAAGCCACTGGTAGAAACTTAGGTGTACTAACCAATGCCCGAATGGGTGTTTTGCAAATTACACCCGAAAATTCCAATGTAACGTCGGATTATGGCGTAAATGATGTAAGCGCCATTAGAAAAGAAATAACCGCTGTAGTAAACGCCAATTTTTTAATCAATTAAGCTATGTCTACTGCTGGGCCCTATTCAGACAAGTCTATAAACAGAATTTATCAAAGTTTATTCTGCGATAATTTGGCGCTTTTTGAAAATAACACCAACGATTATCCTTGGGATGCTCTTTTCGGCGAATCGAGTGCTGCCTTGGGCGAACTATTAATCAACCCCTTATGCGATCCACGCATTCAATTACTTGCGGCAAACCAACTGCGGAAATTAGACCTTCTTCCTCCCACTAATCGGCTATTAGGTGTTGTTTTGGAAGTTAATTTACCCGAAGGCTTAGATACGCTTGCCGCCTACAAAAATGGTGTAGCCACCTATATTAGCTATTCAGAAAAAAGTATTTTTTGGGATAGCACCACGGCGGAATCGGATTTGCTAACCAATCAGCTATTTGAGGAGGGTATAAAAGTACATGAGAGATTGAGCCCTTGGCCCCAAGAACGCCTGGATGCTCCCCATACCAATCATTTACGAATTAATTTCTTAGCCGAGCACGGCCTTTATTTTGGCCAAGGTCCGATTTCTATGCTTTTTAACGATACCCTAACACGCCCAACTTTATTAGCTGCCACCAACCTGATGCGCTATTTAGTTGATACTCCGTTAACCCCTTTAACCTAAACACGCTAAGCTATGATTACACCTTACTTAAGCTCTATTTTAAGCATTTTTTTAGCCTTAGGTGCGCTAAACTCCAATAGCCCTCAAACACAAAACCTTTTGGGAGTAAAGGGGCCCATTGTTTTCGAAAAAACAAGCTACAACCTATCGTGGAGTTCACACCCTTCAGCAACCTACTATAAACACGAGTACCTAGCCAAAGGTGTAAACCCCGATCGGTATACCGAAATGTTCATGATTGAATTTTTAGCCGACGAATTAGCTTCTCCCAAAAATATGGCAGTGGAAAAAATTAGTAGTACCAACGATCGTAAAAAAATAGACCCCTACGCATTTGCAGAGGGCCTAAAGCAAGATAAAACCGGAAACGATGTGCTTATTAATTTTATACAAAGCGACGCCAATGGTAAAGCAGCAGGCATTGTGGAGTGGAATACTTATCGCTACATAAAAATAACTACCAAAGAAGGCAAAAAAGGCTTACTACTGCTTGCTATTAGCCGTAGAGCTTACGGAAAATCGATTCCTGCATTTTTGAGTAAAATTAAATCACAAAAAAGCAGCACAGCAGCTGCATTAGCAAAGTATAAACTACCTGAAATATCCTTGAAATAGCCTGCAAAATTGCTTAGAAAAATTTGTACCTTTTGTGAGCAATTTAAAAATGCTACAATATGTCTAATCATGCTATTCAAACAGAAATTGATGCTAGTTATTTATACCAAAAATTAGCAGATAATGAATCGGATGAGCTTATTGCACACGTATATGCACAAATGAGTGTTATCGAGAAAAGTCATGCAGAAGCATTTGCCCTCAAAGAAAATATCAACCTAGAAAGTATTTTTAAACCCTCTTGGCGTGCCAAAACCTTAAATACCATTGGCAAAATTTTTGGCTACGATTATGTACTAGGTGCACTTATGGATACCGAGAAAAGTATTTCCAATGCAGTTATTGCTACTAAAAAAGAACATAAACTAAAAATTACAGGTACCGAAACCAATCACGTAAAAATACTACGCTCCATAGTTGAAAAAGATAGTAAACGAGCTGGTGCATATATCTCCAAATTCGAAAGTCGCCACCGCTCCGTAGGTGGCAATGCTATTCGGGCCGCCGTTTTGGGTGGTAACGATGGATTGGTATCTAACTTCAGCTTGGTTATGGGCATAGCTGGTGCCACGGCTGGTGGTTCTGGTGTACTTGTTGCGGGTTTAGCAGGTATGTTAGCTGGAGCGTTATCTATGTCGCTCGGAGAGTGGATTTCGGTGAAGAGTTCGCAAGAACTCTACGAAAATCAAATGGAAATTGAAATGGAAGAGTTAGAAACCCATCCCGAAGGAGAACGCCAAGAATTAGCGCTTATTTACATGACAAAGGGCATTGAAGAGAAACAAGCCCAAGCCATGGCCACGGAAGTAATGAAAGATAAAACACATGCGCACGAAATTTTAGTAAAAGAGGAATTGGGTATTAATTCCGAAGAACTACAAGGCTCGGCAACCGAGGCCGCCATTTATTCTTTCCTATTGTTTACCGTTGGAGCTATTATTCCGGTATTGCCTTTTTTCTTTACTTCGGGCTTTAGCGCCATTGCGTTTAGTGTTGCAGGGAGTGCTGTAGGTTTGTTCATAATTGGTGCAGCTATAACCCTATTTACAGGCAAAAACGTATGGTATTCTGGCTTTAGGCAGGTTTTATTTGGACTAGCCGCCGCTGCAATTACCTATGGCATTGGTTCATTAGTTGGCATGCATATTGGTTAAATACACTAACAAGCTGGTTCTTGCTGGCTAAGGCAATGGAAACTACCCAGCCCCCAAATAATTTCGGTAGAATCTATACCAATTACTTTTCTGCTTGGAAAACATGATTGAATGATTTCTAAGGCTTTTTCGTCTTTTGCACAACGGAAGGTGGGCACAATAACCGACGTATTGGCAATGTAGAAATTTGCATAGGAAGCTGGTAAACGCTGATCTTCGTAAACCACCGCATCGGGCATGGGCAACTCTATTATATTTAAGGCTTGGCCATTTAGTAAACGCATCCCCTTTAATTGTTTTAAATTATGCTGAAGTAAGTCGTAATTTTCGTCGGCCGGATTTTCTTCTACCACGGTGAGTACCGTGTTTTCATTCACAAAACGAACTGTATCGTCAATGTGTCCATCAGTATCGTCGCCAACAACACCTTCATCTACCCATAAAATTTGGTCTACTCCATAATAATTTAGGAGATATTCCTCAATTTGTTCTTGGTTAAGGTGTGGATTGCGGTTTGGATTAAGTAAACAAGCAGTGGAAGTTAATAGCGTTCCAGCGCCGTTAAACTCTACCGAGCCTCCTTCCATCACAATGCCCGGATGAAATACTGGAATATCAAATTCTTTGCCAATAAGCGTAGGAATTATATCGTCCAAATCGAAGGGTGGGTATTTGCCGCCCCAAGCATTATAGCCCCAATCTACAATCACCTTTTTCTGTACGGCTTTAGGGTTAACTAAAAATGCCGGACCATGATCGCGGCACCAAGCATCATTTGTGGGATGAAAAAAGAATGCTACGTGTTCTAGGTTTACACCTGCAGCGCTCAAATGCCCTAAAGCGAAATTCTTCATCGCTTCATCGGCAACATTGATGCGCACTTTTTCACTTTCGGCAAGTGCCTTTACAAACTGTGCATAATAGGGATAAACAGCATCGAGTTTACCGGGCCAGCTAGCTTCTTTGTGTGGCCAACTTAACCATGTAGCTTCGTGTTGTTCAAACTCGGCTGGGAAACGATAGCCTAAAGATTTAGGTGTTGCAGCAACATTCATTAATCTTCGTCAATAAATCGTTGGGTAATGGGCTGATACGAATCGATACGTCGATCTCTTAAAAAAGGCCAATGCGT